>JBFHCW010000153.1:0-5680 GCA_041585035.1 Litorivivens sp. | reverse complement strand
ATGGCCAAGCTGGATAAAACCGGCTTGCCCTTTGCGCCAATCAACAAACCCTCTGATCTATTTGACGATATACACCTGAACGAGTCCGGTGGTCTGCTGGATCTGACTTTGCCCAATGGTGAGAAAACCAAGCTTCCGGGACTGCCAGTGAATATGGCCGGGCGTCGCTTCGGCGTTCGTCAGGATCTGCCTAAAGAGGGAGAGCACTCAGCGCAGGCTCTGAAGCTGGCGGGTCTCAGTGACGACGAAATCAATGTCTTGTTTGCGGAAAACGTCGTGCAGGCGCGCTAGCGCGCCTTGCCGGATGATAGCCGTTTTATAAAGAAGATTAGCCGCGTCAAAAGAGCAGGCGATAGCTTTCGTCGTGTCGTGAGTCCCGCTTCCCGCGAGTGCGACGGTGATCTGCCCGCGCGGCTTTATTGTAGGGTCAGATCAGGCCGTCGGTTGGCGTCAAACTCAGAGGTAGGCCCAGCTCCGCTGTTTTTGGTCGGCGCTTTCAAAGGCGTCAATCTTTGCGGCGTGCAGTTCGGTAGCTCCGATAGTATCCAATCCGTTCAGCAGCATTTTTCTGGCGTTAGCTTCAACCTGAAACGCAAACTGCGTGCCATCGGGTGACGTGACGCAAAGGTTTTCCAGATCAACGGTGATCTGCTGGTATTGCGGGTCTGTTTCACAGGCGCTCGCCAGTGCCTGGATGGCAGCTTCAGGTAGCACGACCGGCAAGACCCCATTGCCAATACAATTGTTGTAGAAAATTGAGCCAAAGCCCGGCGCAATGATGGCGCGGATGCCGTATTCAGACAGTGCCCAAACGGCGTGTTCACGGGAGGAACCGCAACCGAAGTTGGAACCCCCGAGCAGAATACTGGTATTGCGGTAGGCGTCTTGATTCAGAATAAAGTCGGGGTTGGGTTCGCGGCTGCCGGGTAGCTTGTAGCGCCAGGCTGCGAACAGGCCTTCGCCCAGCCCCTGCTTGGAAACCAGTTTCATTTCCCGAGACGGAATAATGGCGTCAGTATCGATATTGGCCTGCAGGAAGGGCGCGGCGACGCCGGTGTGTACCGTAAATGGCTGGAGGCTCATCGCACGTACTCCTTCACAGAGGGCAGGATGGCGGTCATTCTTGGATCGCTGATAACGCCATTCACTGCCGAAGCGGCAACGGTGAGTGGGCTGGCGATATGGGTTTTTACCCCCGGTCCCTGGCGGTTTTCAAAATTGCGATTGGTGGTGGACAAAACGCGCTTGCCGGCACCAAAGGTTTCACCGCCCGCGTAAAAACACATGGAGCAGCCAGACTCTCGCCACTCGAAACCGGCGGTCTGCAATATCAGATGAATGCCTTCCGCTTCTGCGGCTTTTTTCACCTGGGTTGAGCCCGGCACGCAAACGGCTGCGACGCCAGGTGCGACTCTTTTGTCCTTCAGGAATTCAGCCACTGCGCGCAGATCGCTCAGACGACTGTTGGTACACGAGCCGATAAACACCGCGTCAATGGGGGTGCCCGCGAGCGCCTGACCTGGTGTTAGCTTCATGTAAGCCAGTGCTTTGCGCATGTAGTTTTTTTGCTCGGCATCGCCCGCTGGCTCGGGGATTACGTCATCAATGCCGATGGTTTGCTCCGGGTTGATGCCCCAGCTTACCGAGGGAGCAATGTCTGCTGCATTGATATGAAGCTCTCGATCAAATTCAGCATCCGGATCACTGTGCAGTGTTTGCCAGTGGCTAACGGCTTGTTGCCACTTTTCGCCGGAGGGGGCGTAGGGGCGGCCGCGCACATAGTCGATGGTTTTGTCATCGGGGGCCACCAGTCCGGTGACTGCCGAGAATTCTACCGCCATATTGCACAGTGTCATCCGCTGCTCGACGGGCAGGGCGCGAATAGCGCTGCCGGCAAACTCTACGACATAGCCTGCACCGCCGTTGGCGCCGTAGCGAGAGATCAGGTGCAGGATCATATCTTTTGCAGTGACCCCGGGCCCCAGGCCGCCGTCAAAGGTGACCCGCATGGTTTTGGCAATGCGCAGTTCCAGCGTTCGTGTGGCCAGGGCGTGTTCAGCTTCGGTTGAGCCGATACCCCAAGCCAGCGCGCCGAGGCCGCCCAATGTGCAGGTGTGACTGTCGGGGCAAACCATGGTGAGGCCGGGCAGGGCAATACCCTGCTCGGCAGCTACCACGTGAGCGATACCCTGGTTCTGGTCGCGTACGTCAAACAGGGTAATACCCGCTTCGCGAGCCGCTTCGCGGGTGGCGCGAATGAACTGGGTGCCGGAGGGCATCAGGGTCTCATCGCCGCGACCGGGAAAGGTGTCGACGATGTGATCCATAGTGCAGAAAACCTGTGTCGGACGCGCCACGGTACGGCCGCTTTCATGCAGGCTTTTCAGGGCAATGCTGCCCGTTCGCTCGTGCAGAAAAATACGGTCGATATAAATCAGGCGTCGCCGCGCGTCCAGTTCGACGGCGGTATGTCCGCTTAGAATCTTTTCTATCAGTGTTTTTCCCATGCGCTTATCTTCGCAGTCATCTTGCATGCTTGGAGCTAATGGTAGCATAATAAGCTATAAAGTAATAACATTATATCTTTATGGCGTTATTCCCGCGGGAATAGGGCTGCTGTAACTCCGAATGCAAGGAAAGGGCGATATACAATGAACAAACCGTTGGCGGGCATCCGCATTATTGACCTGACACATATGCTGTCCGGCCCCTTCTGTACCATGACGCTGGCTGACCTCGGCGCCGACATGATCAAGGTAGAGCCGCTTACCGGGGAGGGTACCCGCAAGCTTCTGTCGACTGACCCGAATAACTCGATAGACGGCATGGGGGCTTACTTTATTACCCTGAACCGCAACAAGCGCACTATTTCCATGGATTTGAAGACCGAGCGCGGGCTTGAGCTGTTTTATGAGCTGGTAGCCAAGTCAGATGTGGTGATCAACAACTTTGCGGCGGGCGTCCCTAGCAAACTCAAGATCGATTACGACCATCTGTCAAAGATCAACCCGAAAATCATCACCTGCTCCATAACCGGCTTTGGCGAAAAAGGCCCCGGTGCCAAGCGGCCGGCCTTTGATCAAGTGGCTCAGGCTTTTGGTGGCGGTATGTCCATTACCGGGTCGGATTCCGAACACCCGATGCGCGCCGGCATCCCCATTGGTGACCTCGGCGGTGGCATGTTTGGCATTATGGGCGTGCTGGCGGCGCTGGTGGAACGCGATCGCTCCGGCGTTGGTCAGCATATCGATATCTCCATGCTCGACGTGCAGATCTCCCTGCTCAATTACATGGCGACCATGTACTACCTGTCAGGTCAGGATCCTCACCCCATTGGTAACAGTCATTTCGTGCATGTGCCCTACAACAGCTATCCTACCGCTGACGGCCATCTGGTGATCTGCGTGATTACCGATAACTTCTGGCAGAACCTGAAGCAGGTGGTGAACTGCCCCGGCTTCGACAAGCCTGAGTATGATGGCCAGCCGGGCCGGTTGGCGGACAAGGACTACATTGACTCCACGCTGGCGGATATTTTCAAGCAGGACACCACCGACAGCTGGCTGGCCAAGCTTAACGACAAGCGCATACCTGCCGCACCGGTCAACACCTTCAGTCGTGCGCTAGCCGACGAGCAAGTCCAGTACCGCAATATGGTCGTCGACCTTCCTCACCCCTCGGGCAAAACTACCAAGGGGCCTGGGTGCCCGATCAAGCTGTCTCGCACCAATGAAGAGAGCTTTTCTCCGGCGCCCTTGCTTGGTGAAAACACCGACGAGCTGATGCGTGAGATTCTGGGCTACGATGAATCCACCACTGCCGAACTGAAAGCGAACGGGGTTATAGGCTAGGTCATGAAAGAAAAGATTGTTATTAACGACGTCGGCCCCAGAGATGGTTTGCAGAATCAGGCGAAGATTCTGACGCCGGAGCAGCGTTTAAGTCTTATAAACAAGCTGCTGGATGCCGGTGTTCAGCATATTGAAGTGGGCGCTTTTGTTTCTCCCAAAGCCGTTCCGGCAATGGCCGGGACGGATATTGTCGCAGCGGGACTTCCAGACGGGGATTACGGCTTTTCGGCGTTGATTCCCAACCGCAAGGGCTATGAGTTGGCGAAGACAGCCGGCATAACCACCATGGGCCTGGTGATTGCCGCCAGCAACACCATGAACGAAAAAAATGTCCGGATGACGACCGAGCAGGCGTTGGTGGTCTGCGAAGACGTGCTGGCTCAGGCGAAAGCCGATGCTATGAATGTGGTGGCTTATGTGGCGACGGCCTGGGAGTGCCCCTTTGAGGGCGTGACGGACGAGCAGACGGTCATCGAGATCACCGGGAAACTGCTGGAATACGGCGCGAGTGAAGTCATCCTGGCGGACACCATCGGTGCAGCCTCGCCGGGGCAGGTAAAATCGCTGATGAGCAAACTGGTGGCCGCCTACGGCGCAGACAAACTGTCCTGCCACTTCCACGATACCCGCGGCATGGGTGTGGCCGATGTGTACGCTGCGGTTGAGTGTGGTATCCGCAAGTTTGACGCATCCATCGGTGGTCTGGGCGGCTGCCCCTTCGCGCCCGGCGCCTCGGGCAACGTTGCTACCGAAGATGTCGTGTTGATGCTCAACCAGATGGGATTTGATACCGGCATTGATCTGGGCAAGCTGGCGGCAGCGGCCGATTTGGCCGCTGAACTGACCGGCAACTGCGAGGGCGGCAATGCCAGCGGCTGGATAAAGCGCCAGCTCGAGAAGGGAGATTTGGCGAACGCGTCATAGGCTGGCGCATTTCTCCCGCAAAAGGGCTTGCGTTGCCTGTTTAAATCGTCAACATAGGGCGCTAATCAAATAAGAATGCGCTCTATGATTACTACTGACGTTGTTATTATTGGCACGGGTTTTTCCGGTATGGCGATGGCCATCGCCTTGCAGAAGGCGGGCTTATCACGCTATCTGCTGCTGGAGAAAGCCGACGAGGTCGGCGGAACCTGGCGGGAGAATACCTACCCCGGTGCGGAATGCGATATTCCGTCTGCGCTGTACAGTTATTCCTTTGAGCACAACCCTACCTGGGAATTCAAATGGTCTGAACAGCCTCAGATTCTGGAATACCTGAAAAAGACCGCACAGAAGCACGGTCTCTACGAAAAAATCGAATTTGGTCAGGAAGTGAGTACGGCTCACTTTGATGAGGCCGAGCGATGTTGGCAGGTTGAGACTGTTCAGGGCTTGCAGATTCGCAGCCGCTTTCTGGTTTCGGCTGTGGGCCAGTTGCATCGCCCCTTTGTTCCCAAACTGCCCGGCATTGAAAACTTTGCCGGGCCGCGTTTTCACTCGGCGCGCTGGCGCCACGACGTCAGTCTAAAGGGCAAACGGGTGGCGGTGGTGGGCAATGCCGCCAGTGCCTTGCAGTTTATTCCCCAGATCGCACCGGAAACCGCACATCTGACCATCTTTCAGCGCTCGGCCAATTGGGTGATGCCCAAATTTGATCGGCCTTACAAGGCCTGGGAGCAGTGGTTGTCAGACAAGGTTCCCTTTGTTGCCAAGCTCTATCGCTTTCGTTTATGGGCACGCAATGAGTGGCTGGTCTTTCCGATGCTGACTGGAAATCGTTTGATTCAGGCCATATTCCGCCGGATTCATATGAACTATCTCAAGCGCACTATCAGTGACCCGGAGCT
>JBFHCW010000152.1:0-5739 GCA_041585035.1 Litorivivens sp. | reverse complement strand
TAGGTGATGTCCTGCGAGGATGTCGTTGCCATTGGCTTACCCCAGTCCGCAGAAAGCGGCAATCATTGCGTAGGTTTCCGGCGTGCGCGTGAGCATGAAAAACAGCACCAGCCAGAGCACAAACAGATAGTGCCAGTAGGTTGCGCAGGCGCGCAGCGCAACCTCCGTGTCAGCCCCGGCCAGCAGTCGCTGACTGACCCAGCCGAGTGCCACCAGGCCGCCGACAATATGCAGCGCATGCACGCCGGTCAGCATATAAAAATAGCTGTTGGCCGGATTCGCCGAAAGCCCGTAGCCGAGGTTCAACAGAAACTGCCAAACCGACACCTGCAACAACACAAACAGAATGGCGAAAAACGCACTGCCGCCCAACAGGCCCACCGCAAGCTTGCGATTGGCCGTTCGCGCCGCGCCATGCAGAGTTAAACTCGCCAGCAGTAGCACACCGGTATTAACCCAGAGCCTAAGGGAGTCGGTGAATGGCTGCCAGGGTTCTCCAGCCAGTGCGTGAAAATCCTGAAACTGAGAACGCTCAATAAACGTCACAAAAAACAGCATAAATAAAATGCTGATAGCGCCGAGCAACATGCGCAGCGCAATCATGCCCGGCGGCCGCCCGGTATCAATCAGCGGCACTTCGCCGGCCGGCTCCGGTAGCCAGGGTTTGTCGGTAAAAATCTGCGTCCAAGCCATACCGTTCTCCTATTTCTGTCCGCTATCGCTCAGGTATCGTGACTCTTGCGCCCGCCGGGTTCGTAATCGACATCTTCTTCCGCCGTGCACTGCGGAATAAAGTCTTTGCGCGCGCCGGGCACGCTGTAGTCGTAAGCCCAGCGGTAAACCGTCGGCAATTTATCACCCCAGTTGCCGTGGGCAGGGGGAACATCCGGCGTGTGCCATTCCAGCGACGCGGCGCCCCAGGGGTTGCGCTCGGAACGCGGCCCCTTGCGCAGGGTCCAGATGAGGTTGTAAATAAACACCAGCTGAAACAGCGCCACAATAATCGCCGCAATGGTGATGTCCTCGTTCATGGAATTCACCGACTCCGGCATAAACGATGAGTCGCCGAGCGCGTAATAGCGTCGCGGCACGCCGAGAAAACCGAGATAGTGCATGGGCAGATAAATGGCGTAAGTGCCCAAAAACGTTCCCCAGAAATGAATCTTGCCCATACCGGTGTGCAGCTGCTTGCCACTGATCAGGGGGAACCAGTGATAGATTGCTGCGAACAGCACCATGATCGGCGAAACGCCCATCACCATATGAAAGTGCGCCACCACAAAGAAAGTGTCAGACAAGGGCAAATCGATTACCACGTTGCCCAAAAACAGACCGCTGAGGCCGCCGTGGGTAAAGGTGAAAATAAAGCCGATGGCAAACAGCATTGGCACTGTAAGGTGAATGTTGCCGCGCCACAGCGTCAGCACCCAGTTGTACACTTTTATCGCCGTGGGCACGGCAATAATCAGCGTGGTGGTGGCAAAGAAAAACCCGAAGTAGGGGTTCATGCCGCTCACATACATGTGGTGAGCCCAGACGACAAAACTCAAACCGCCGATAATGACAATGGCCCACACCATCATGCGATAGCCGAAAATATTTTTGCGCGCGTGTACGCTCAGTACATCGCTGATCATGCCGAAGGCGGGCAGGGCGACGATGTACACTTCCGGGTGACCGAAAAACCAGAACAGATGCTGAAACAAAATCGGACTGCCGCCTTCATGGTCGAGCGGTTCGCCCAGTGACACAATGGCCGGCATAAAAAAGCTGGTGCCAGCCAGCGTGTCAAACAACATCATGATGGCGCTCACCAGCAACGCGGGAAACGCGAACAAGCCGAGAATGGTTGCCGTGAAAATACCCCAGATGGTCAGCGGCATGCGCATCAGGGTCATGCCCCGGGTGCGGGCCTGCAATACCGTGGTCACGTAGTTCAGGCCGCCCATCGTGAAGGCGACAATAAAGATCGCCAACGACAGCAACATCAATACTATGCCGCTACCAACACCGGGTGTGCCTTCCAGAATCGCCTGTGGTGGATACAGGGTCCAACCGGCCCCGGTCGGCCCACCCGGCGCAAAAAAACTCGCCAGCAGAACAATCACTGACAACAGATAGAACCAGTAACTGAGCATATTCAGGTAGGGAAAAACCATATCCCGTGTGCCCACCATCAGCGGAATCAGGTAATTACCAAACCCGCCAAGGAGCAGCGCGGTGAGCAGGTAAATCACCATGATCATGCCGTGCATGGTGACAAACTGCAGATAGCTGTTGGGGTTGATGAAATCAAACTGATCCGGGTAGCCCAGCTGCAGACGCATCAACACTGACAGGGCCAGGGCTATCAAGCCAACAAAGATTGCGGTACAGCCATATTGAATGGCGATCACCTTGTGATCCTGACTCCAGATGTATTTCCCGATAAACGTTTTCGGGTGATGCAGATGGGGTTCCTGATCGGCAATGGCGACGTGACTCATGGGCGGTCATCCCCGGCTGAAGAAACGGAAAGGTTTGCGGAAGGCTGCGGTGCCAATGTGGCAATGTAGGCCAGCAGATCGTCGAGGCGCTCCGGGTTTTGAATGGTGCGGGTCATCAACCGCATCTGGGTGCCAAACTGATCGTGCGGATGGGTGCCGCGCCAACCCATGCTGTAATGTTTGAGCTGTCGGTACAGATACCAGTCCGCCTGACCGGCCAGCCGCGGCGCACTCAGTAAGCCTTTGCCCTGACCTTCGGCGCCGTGACAAGCCACACACACTTCAAACACCGCACTGCCGGCTTTAGCGTTGCCACCTTCACGCGTAGGGGGCGAGGCAATTGCCGGCAGCGATTGAATATAGGCGAGCAGGTTGCGCTCATCCTCGGGCTGTCCGACCGTGTTGGCCATACCCACCATTTGCCTGCCGATGGCATCCTGCGGGTGGGCGCCGCGAATTGCCTCGCGGTAGTAGCGCAGTTGTCTCGCCATATAATCCGCACTCAGAATACTGAGGTTGGGGGCGTTGAGTTGCTGATTCCCCGCAGCATCTGCGCCGTGGCAGGCAGCGCAATTGGCGTAAAGTTTTTTGCCCGCAGCCAGATCCGCGTTGCTTGCCACCTGAGTTTCAGCGAAGGTAGGAAAGCCCTGCAGCCACTGTGAAAATTTTTCTTCAGGTTCAACCACCACGGTGCCGCGCATGGTGTAGTGGGCCAGACCACACAATTCTTCACAGAGAATATCAAACACCCCTTCACGGGTAGGCTCAAACCACTGGTAGGTTTCCGTGCCGGGCACAAGATCCATTTTCACGCGAAACTGTGGCACGGCGAAATTGTGCAGCACGTCGTTGGAGCGAAGATACAGTTTTACGGGTTGATTCAGCGGTAAATGCAAACGCTGGCTGTTCACCAGAACATCGTCGCGACCGTCAGGGTCTTCCGGGTCGAGACCGAAGGGGTTGCTCGGCGTAACAAAACGCGCATCGGCGCCACCGAGCTTGCCGTCATCGCCGGGAAAGCGAAAGGTCCATTGCCACTGCTGACCAATGGCCTCTGCGATCAGCGCATCGTCCGGCGCGTTGATGATTTTGCCCCAGGCAATCAAGCCCGGCGTTAACATGGCAACCACGCCAATGGTGGTAATGATCGTCAGCCAGCTTTCAAGGGATTTGTTTTCCGGTTCGTAATGCGCCTTGTTATTACCGTGCTTGCGATAACGCCAGACCACCCACGCCAGAAAAACATTGACCGCAATAAACACGGCACCGGTTATCCAGAAAGAAATTTCTATTGTGGTATCAATTGACTGCCAGTTAGAGGCAATGGGGGTGAGCCACCAGGGACTAAACAGGTGGAAGAGAATCGTAACGACAACCAGCCCCAGAATAATCAGCGCTATAACCATGTCGCTTCCCTATGGCGTTGGGCCTGCCGCACACCGGTTTACAAACTACCGCGAGGCATACTGACAGGTATCATTTTTATCGTAGGCTGCCACCACCGAAACCAAAACTGCGTCGGCACCCTGGCCCGCGTTCAGTTCACCTCTTTTTATTTCTGAATGCAGTACTGCTTATTACTGTAAAACGTACATCGCTTCAGTACTGCACGAGAGGTGTGTGGAGTCAGCCGATTTTCCCTGAACCAGCTTCCATTCACTATAGACGAAAAACGTAGGTTGCACAGAGTGTTTGTGCAGATTTCCTATAAGGCGGCGATAAAGGTTCAGTGTTTTATTCTTCTAAGATTAAAACGGACTTAAAAATTATTTTTACATTCTTTTATAAACTTAGCGGGCGATTTCAAAACGCTCCCCCTTAATAAGTAAAGCGTCTAAAAAACACTTTCTATAGTTTTAATCGTTCATAGCCAGCGTCGCCAGTTGTTGTAAAGTTATATTAAGGTCTGATCTAACAGACAATCTGTCTCGTAGTTTTCAGAGACTTGGTCGAAATGGAGGGTGTGTATGGAACGCCACTACTTTATCAGTGACGATCTGGACGAGCTTGACCGCGTAGAAGCGGAACTCGAATCAGAAGGCATGGACCGTCCCCAGATTCATGTCTACAGCGAAGATGATACTGGTGTTGAAACTCACGAACACCTGCACAATATGGAGGCCGTACTGAAAAAAGATGTGGTCTATGGCACGGAGCTCGGAGCCGTGATTGGTGTGGCCGCCGCCGCAGTGGTACTCGCTATCGCCTGGCTCAGCGGATTACCTGAAACGGTTACCTGGGTACCGTTTATTTTCCTTGCCATTGTTGCGCTCGGATTCTGCACCTGGGAAGGCGGTCTGTTCGGCATTCAGGAAATGCACCACGACTTCAAACGCTTCCGCGATGAAATAAAATCCGGCAAGCATGTATTGTTCGTCGATATTGATGCCAATCAGGTGCCGGCGCTGCAGCGCGTAATCGCACGCCACCCCTCACTGAAATCGGCGGGCACCGGGTCTGCAACGCCCGGCTTTGTCATTCAGTTCCAGCGCAAGTGGAAAGAATTTGTGCACACAATGCCCTGATCTAAAACAGTGAAGTTCAACGCATTATTCATAATGCCGGCCTGTCATCAGGTCGGCATTTTTTTAGCCTCGACACGGTAAAACCTGTACGCAGTAACCACCGGTTCTCCGGTGGGCACATACCACTGAAGGATGGAGGGCCTTGCTCGGCCTGCGCCTTAGCAGCCATTTGTCGGCCACTGACGTGCTCACTCTTCAAACCCCACACGGCGAATAGCGGCTGCTCCACCTTAAATCGGTCACCCAATGGTGGCCCCGTTTTGCGTGGCGGCTCTCGACAACTCGCCTGTATAGCCAACCTACCACCTCGTAGGCAGTCCGTCCTCACATGCTCAGTGAGCAGACAGGAATCGAGACGGGGCCAAATGACGCCGTCGGCCTTGGTGTGGGTATAGACAGAATAATTACGTTTTAAAACAGTGCGTTGAAAATTGGCTAACCTGAAAACCTCCGTAGATATCTGCGCCCGAGCGCTTGACCCACAATGCGGTTAGTTTATAACCTACCAACACGTAGGTTGTATAACCACTATACAGCATGGATGCCGGCGGCCCTGAGCCGGTTCGCCCACCGCATCCGAGGCCGCAGGCATAGCCTAAAATACCCACAAGCCTGATGTGATCCGTCCGTCAGCCTCACAAGGAATTCTTATGAGCGTCTCACCTAGCCCCGTAACGCCAGTCATCATCACCGGCGCCGCTTCCGGCATCGGCCGCGCCTGTGCCCAG
>JBFHCW010000151.1:0-5802 GCA_041585035.1 Litorivivens sp. | reverse complement strand
TTGGCGATGGTTAATCAGCCGGGTTTTAACCCGAACAATCGTTCTGAGCTGAGACTGGCCGCACTGCGAAACCGCGCGGTTACCGATGTCTTTGAGCCGGGCTCTACCGTCAAGCCTTTTACCGTGGTTGCTGCGCTGGAAAGCGGCAAGTTCAATCAGGACTCTGTCATTGATACCAGTCCGGGTTATATGCGTATCGGTGCCAAAACACTGGTTGATCCGGTGAACTACGGTGAGCTGAACCTTGAAGGCATGCTGAAAAAATCCAGTCAGGTCGGGATCAGCAAGCTGTCGCTGGCACTTAATGAACAGTGGGTGTGGGATGTATTCCAACGCATTGGCCTGGGGCGTTCCACCGGTATTGGTTTTCCCGGTGAAAGCAATGGTCTGTTGCCAAATCGCCCCAAATGGCTGCCGATTGAGCGAGCCAACTTTGCCTTCGGCTACGGACTGTCAGTTACCGCCCTGCAGTTGGCACAGGCCTATGGCGTTCTGGCCAACGGCGGTGTCTTGCAGCCGGTCAGTCTTATCCAGCGTGCACAGGCGGCGGAGCCGTCCCGCGTGATCGAAGAGTCCGTGGCGCGCAGTGTTTCGCGCATGCTTGAGTCAGTGATTCGGCCGGGTGGTACCGGTACCAGGGCGCAGATCAACGCCTACCGCGTGGCGGGTAAAACCGGCACGGTGCACAAAATTGGCGAAGGTGGTTATGCCGACGATCGCTACCTTTCCCTGTTTGTCGGCATGGCGCCGGCTAGCGATCCACGGGTAGTAACGGTTGTGACCATCGATGAGCCCGGTAGCGGCAAGTACTACGGCGGTGAAGCCGCGGCACCTGTTTTTTCGCGGGTGACGGGCGAAGCCATGCGGCTCCTCAACATCGCGCCCGATGCGATGGATGAAATGGTCGCAGAAAAAACCAAAAGCAAGAAACCGGGTTCAGCGTAAAATGGAAGCGCTCATGGGACTAACAGCGACAGTACTTGGCGATCTGCTCGACGGAATGACTCCGGCGCAAGCGGCGGTGCCCGTAAACGGGCTTGCGCTGGACAGTCGTCAGGTGGCTGCCGGTAATGTGTTCCTTGCAATGCGCGGCCATAAACTGGACGGACGCGACTTTATCGACAAGGCGATAGCCAAAGGTGCGGCAGCTGTTATTGCCGACGCGCCCATTGATGAGTCCCGTTGGCCCTTGCCGGTAATTGCGGTCGACAATCTCGCGCAGCAACTGAGTGATATTGCCGGTCGTTTCTATGGTCATCCTTCTCGCGCGATGAGTCTGGTTGGTGTGACCGGAACCAATGGAAAGTCCAGCGTGACTCATTATGTGGCCCAGCTGCTTGAGGCGTTAGGCCACCCCTGCGGCGTAATGGGCACCCTGGGGGCTGGTCGAATCCAGCAGCTGTCGTCTGCTCTGAATACCACGCCAGATGCCGTCAGTGTGCAGCAAACACTTGCACAGTGGCGCGATGGTGGCGCGCGCTGGGCGGCGATGGAAGTGTCTTCTCACGGTCTGGTGCAGGGGCGGGTAGCGGCGCTGCAATTTAGCTCGGCTGTGTTTACCAACCTGAGTCAGGATCACCTCGACTACCACGGTACGATGGAAGCCTACGGCGCCGCCAAAGCCAGACTGTTTGCCATGCCCGGCTTGCAGAACGCCATTCTCAATGCAGACGATAGTTACGCCGCCAGTGTCGAGCAGACGCTGCCGGCTTCTGTGCACGCCATTCGATTCGGCTTTGGCGAAACCGCACATGTGCGAGCTCTGGCGCCGTTTTATAGCGCCAAAGGCATTCAGGCGGACATCGTGACGCCCTGGGGCTCGCTGCGCCTGGCCACGTCACTGTGCGCCAGCGTCAATTTGCAGAATATACTTGCGGCGATTGCGGTGCTGGGAGCCGAGGGTTTCGCCCTGCGTGATATTGAACAGGCCTTGCCCAGACTCAAGCCCGTTCCCGGTCGTTTGGAGAAGCTGCCGAGCGCAGGTGACATTCAGGTTGTGGTGGATTATGCCCACACCCCCGACGCTCTGGAGAATGTCTTGCAGGGCTTGCGCCCTCACTGTGAGGGCAAGCTTTGGTGTGTGTTTGGTTGCGGCGGCGATCGCGATAAAGGCAAGCGTCCCTTGATGGGGGCAATCGCTGAACAGCTGGCGGATCACGTGGTTTTGACGAGCGACAACCCGCGGGGCGAAGCGCCTGAAGCAATCATTGCCGATATTCGCGCAGGGCTGACCGGAAAACCCCGGCTTGAAACCACTGACCGGCAAGCTGCGATTGAATCCGTAATTGCCGAAGCCGAGACGGGAGATCTGATCGTAATTGCCGGTAAAGGGCACGAGGACTATCAGGAAGCTGCAGGTCAGCGTTTGCCCTTTAGCGATGTCCAATGTGCGCGATTGGCCCTGGCACGGAGGGCGTCGTTGTGATTGGCCCGCTGACGCTTTCCGAGATTGCCAATGCTGCCGGCGCCCAATCGAGGGTCGCCGATGCGGAAGTGTCTGCCGTGAGTACGGATAGCCGCGCACTTGGCCCCGGGAGTGTGTTTGTCGCCCTCCGCGGTGCGCGTTTTGACGGGCATGACTTTCTGAAAGACGCGGCCAATGCTGGCGCTGCTGCTGCGATTGTAGAAGAAACCTGCGCAGCGGACGTGGCGCAGCTTGTTGTTGATAATGCGCTCAAGGCCTATGGCCAGATTGCCGGCTTGAATCGGGATCGTTTCAGTGCGTGTGGCGGTAGTGTGATAGCGCTTACCGGCAGCAGCGGGAAAACCAGTTGCAAGGAAATGCTCGCCGCCATTTTGAGCCAGCAGTTTTCGACACTGGCGACGCAGGGCAACCTGAATAACGAAATTGGTGTGCCGAAAACCCTGCTGGAAATCGACGCTAGCCACAATGTGGCGGTGGTTGAAATGGGCGCAGCCAAACCCGGCGATATTGCTTACTTGTGTGATTTCGCCAAGCCCGATATCGCCTTAATTACCAACGCCGGACCCGCTCATCTCGAAGGGTTTGGCAGTGTGCAGACTGTTGCTGAGACCAAAGGTGAAATTTACCGCGCCCTGACTAAAGGCGCCACAGCGGTTATCAATGCTGACGATCACTATGCACCTCTGTGGCGCGACTATGCGGCTTCGGCGCAGGTGGTCAATGTCAGTCTGGATAATCCGAAGGCCGATGTGTACGCGAAAGAGCTAGAGCTTTCGGATAAGGGTACCCACTTCAGCCTGGTCATTGATCAGGTGTCGGCCCGCGTAACGCTTCCTGTGTTAGGGCGTGCAATGGTCCGCAATGCCTTGCTGGCCGCCGCTGCGGCGCGAGCCGCAGGCGCCTCGATCGACGCTATTCAACAAGGCCTTGCCACGCTGAAGCCGGTAGCCGGGCGGGTTTTCCCTATGCCCCAACCCTGGGGGACCCTGATCGACGACAGTTACAACGCCAACCCGGCTTCGGTAAAAGCGGCAATTGATGTGCTGGCCGAATTTTCCGGCCGTCGCCTGCTGGTATTGGGTGGCATGGCAGAGCTCGGGCCAGACAGTGCCGCGCTGCACCGGGAAGTCGGTGAGTACGCGCGAAGTAAAGGGCTGGATGGTCTGCTCGCCTGTGGCGGGCTGACTTTGCCGGCCACTGAGGGCGCCGGCAAAATTGGCGAATACTACTCTAATAAAGAAGCTCTGCTCACGGCCTTGCTCGAAAAGATAACAGCGGGAGATACCGTGCTGGTTAAGGGCTCGCGTTCGGCCGGGATGGACTATGTTGTGAATGCGGTTGCCAACGCTCAGGTAACTGGGGGGAACCTACCATGTTAATGATGTTGGCGGAGTATCTGTCACAGTATGTCAGCGGTTTCGCCGTATTTCAGTACCTGACCTTCCGCGGCATACTCGGCGTGTTAACGGCACTGGCAATTTCCTTGCTGGTCGGCCCGATCATGATCCGCCGCCTTAACTATCATCAGATCGGTCAGGCAGTTCGTGACGACGGTCCGGAAAGTCATTTCAGCAAATCGGGTACGCCAACCATGGGCGGCGCGCTGATTCTGATCGCGATAGCGATCAGTACCCTGCTGTGGTCAGACCTTTCCAATGATTATGTCTGGGTGGTGCTGGGCGTCATGCTGATTTTTGGTGCCGTGGGTTGGGTTGACGACTACCGCAAAGTAATTGAACGCAATCCGCGGGGCCTGCCGGCGCGCTGGAAATATTTCTGGCAGTCGGTGGGCGGTCTGGCTGCGGCCGTTTATCTGTATACGCTGGCGACCGACCCCGCGCACACGGATCTGATCATTCCCTTTTTTAAAGATGTGACTCTTGAACTGGGCGTGCTGTTTATTGTGCTGACTTACTTTGTGATCGTTGGCTCGAGTAATGCGGTCAATCTGACCGACGGCCTGGATGGTCTGGCGATTCTTCCCTCGGTGATGGTGAGCGGTGCGTTGGCGATCATTGCCTATCTGGCCGGTCACTATACCTTTGCCGAATATTTGCACATTCCCTATATCGAAGGGGCTGGCGAGCTGATTGTTTTCTGCGGGGCACTGTCGGGCGCAGGGCTGGGCTTTCTCTGGTTCAACACCTACCCGGCTCAGGTGTTTATGGGTGATGTGGGTGCGCTGGCACTGGGCGCCGCGTTGGGCGTTGTGGCGGTCATCGTTCGCCATGAAATCGTGTTCTTCATTATGGGCGGCATTTTTGTGCTGGAAACGGTCTCGGTGATATTGCAGGTTGCATCCTTCAAATTGACCGGCCGCCGCATTTTTCGGATGGCGCCCATCCATCATCACTATGAGTTGAAAGGTTGGCCGGAGCCGCGCGTGATTGTGCGGTTCTGGATTATCACCGTCGTGCTGGTCCTGTTTGGACTGGCGACATTGAAGCTGCGGTAACGGATATGAGCCTGATAGCGTCAGATACACAACGCGTGGTGGTCGGTCTGGGTGTGACCGGGCTGTCCTGTGCGCGTTATCTGGCGAACAAGGG
Organism: Litorivivens sp.; assembly: GCA_041585035.1. Lineage (GTDB taxonomy): Bacteria > Pseudomonadota > Gammaproteobacteria > Pseudomonadales > Spongiibacteraceae > Litorivivens. Next base: position 828 of record JBFHCW010000151.1, on the reverse strand, counting down.
CCTGAGCTTTTCAGTTGTGGATAACCGCGAGACCCCACCGGGTGTTGAGCAGTTCCGCCAGGAATTTCCCGAGGTAAATCTGACCCTGGGCGCTTTTTCTCCGGGCCAGTTCGACAGCGTCGACGAATTGTATGTCAGCCCCGGGGTGTCGCTGCGCGAGCCGGTTATTGCCAGCGCCCAGCAGGCAGGCGCAAAAATTTCCGGTGATCTCGATCTGTTTGTTGAAGCGGCCCGTGCGCCGGTTGCGGCGATAACCGGTTCAAACGGGAAAAGTACGGTCACGACATTGCTCGGTGCGATGGCGCAGGAAGCGGGCGTCAAGGTTGCGATCGGGGGAAATCTCGGCACGCCCATGCTCGACCTGTTGAGCGACGAGTGCGAACTGTACGTGCTGGAGCTGTCCAGTTTTCAGTTGGAGCGCTGCGCAACGGTCAATGCCGAGATAGCCACGGTGCTGAATGTGAGTGAGGACCACCTGGATCATCACGGTTCGCTCATTGCTTACCATCAGGCGAAACACCGCATTTTTCGCGGCTGTCAGCAGACCTTGATCAACCGCGACGATATGCTGACCCATCCGCTGGTGCCGGACAGTGTGCGCCAGTGGAGTTTTGGTTTGCAGGCACCCGGCCACCAGGCCTTTGGTTTGCGAGAAGAAGAGGGGCTTACCTGGCTTTGTTTCGGGGACGATCGCCTTGTGGCCGCCGACGAGATTCATCTCGCGGGCCGTCATAATCTGGCCAACGCGCTGGCGGCGCTGGCGTTGGGTCATGCGTTGGGCCTGCCAATGGACGCAATGCTGACGGCGCTGCGTGATTTCCGTGGCTT
>JBFHCW010000150.1:0-5808 GCA_041585035.1 Litorivivens sp. | reverse complement strand
TCTGTTCCGTCAAGCTGCTGAAAAGCCTGGAAAAGTTTTGCCTGTTCCCGCTGGCTGATACCGATGCCGGTGTCGCTGATGCTCAGACAGATGTCGCTTGTATCAGCGCTGTGGTTCTCGGCGCTCAGGGTGATCAGCACTTGCCCGCTGTCGGTGAATTTCACCGCATTACTGATCAGGTTGGTGGCGAGCTGTTTCAGGCGCGCCGAGTCTCCGGATACACTGGCGGGCAAGGGTTCTACGGCATCGACGATCAGTTCAAGCCCTTTGTCCGCCGCTTGCTGGGCAAAGAGGGCCGCGCTTTCCTCAATGACGGGTAATAACGCAAAAGGTTGAAGCCGCAGCGAAAATTTTCCGGCTTCGATTTTTGAGAGATCAAGGATGTCATCCAGTACCCGCAGCAGGTGTTCGGCGGAAATCTTGATGGTCTCGACAAACTCCCGGCGTCTCGGATTGCTTTCCGACTCCAGCAGCACATGGCAAAAGCCGAGAATGCCCGTCAGTGGGGTGCGGACTTCATGGCTGGTATTAGCCAAAAATTCCGATTTGGACTGACTGGCCGTCAGCGCTTCTTCGCGCGCAAGCGCCAGCTCCATGTTAGTGATCTCAAGGTTTTCGAGCGTTTTCTGCAAGTCCTGATGGCTGTGCTCGACGTCATTTTGCAGTTGCCGCAGGTGCTGCTGGGTGCGGTGAGCCAGATCATTGATCGCCCCAAACAGAAATTGCCAGTCAGGGTTTTTGGAGTGGGGCAGGCGAGTACTCCAGTCGTGCTGGTCGAGTTTGCTGATGAGACTGCGCATTTGCTTTATCGAGATATCGATATTGCGTATCAGGCGCCCCCCGAGATAGACCACCAGTAACAGCATGAGCAGCAGCCACAGCAGGTTGATTGCGATGACAAGGTAGCGCGCTTGCAGAAAGTGGTTGTGGCTGGTTGTCACCACCGCCCAGCCCAGCTGCGCGGACTCTGCGCCATGCAGCGGTGATAGTGCCGTATGGTCGTAACGATACACTGGCCAGGAGACGGTCAGCTCTGAGGCCTGCCAGACTGGCTTGTTCCCGGGGGCTGGATCTGAATCCGGTTTTTTCGGCTGACCCTGCGTGGCCAGCCACTCTCCGTCAAGACCCAGCAAGCCGACACCGAGTACCTCCTTGTCGAGACTGCTGGCCAGTATGGCGTCCACGGCATCCGTGCCCTGACGCAGGCTGGCGGCAAGATGCCGGGAAAGCAGGCGCGCAGAGCGCTGTGCCATTGTTTCGTCCAGGTGATGCACTTCGGTAAGATAGCTGTTCAGCAGGAACAGGCCGGTGCCGCCGGCGACCAGCAGAAAGGGCAGGATCGCCAGCACCATAATCTGCTGACGGATAGCTAGCTTGGGCATTGAAAGCGAGCACCTTGCATTAATGTTAGACTTTGCGGGCACAGGATAGTGGGTGCCATGTGAATATGCCCAACTCTTTCCGGTAAATCCACCTATAATACCCGCCTCAACCAAGGTGACTGGCGTAGTACATGATTGAATTTCCTACAATAGAGCATTTTGTTGGCGGCACACCGCTGGTGCGTTTACAGCGTCTGCCCGGCAATACCTCCAACACTATTCTGGTCAAACTCGAAGGCAATAATCCGGCGGGTTCGGTCAAGGACCGACCCGCACTGAGTATGATTAACCGCGCTGAACAGCGTGGTGATATCAAGCCCGGCGATACCCTGATTGAGGCGACCAGCGGCAATACGGGTATCGCTCTTGCCATGGCCGCGGCGATCAAGGGTTATCGCATGGTGTTGATCATGCCCAGCCATATGAGTCTGGAGCGCAAGCTGGCGATGGCGGCTTACGGGGCCGAGCTGGTCGAGGTGACCAAGGAAGAGGGCATGGAAGGTGCTCGCGACCTGGCGCTGAAAATGCAGGAAGACGGCAAAGGCACCGTGCTGGACCAGTTTGGCAACGCCGACAACCCCGAAGCCCACTACAGTGGCACCGGGCCCGAGATCTGGCAGCAAACCGAAGGACGAATTACCCATTTTGTGAGCTCAATGGGAACGACCGGTACCATTATGGGCGTGTCGCGTTACCTGAAAGAAAAGAATCCATCGGTCGAGATTGTCGGTTTGCAGCCCGACGATTGTTCTTCCATACCGGGCATTCGCCGCTGGCCCGAGGCTTACCTGCCGAAAATTTATGATGCCGCTCGGGTAGATCGCATCATCGACATGGATCAGAAGACCGCCGAAGTCACCATGCGCCGTCTGGCGGCCGAAGAAGGCATTCTGTGCGGGGTCTCTTCCGGTGGGGCGGTCGCGGGCGCCCTGCGACTGTCTGAGACTGTTGAAAATGCCGTTATCGTCGCCATTATCTGCGATCGTGGGGACCGTTATCTTTCCACAGGCGTGTTCAATGACGCTCTGACCGGAGGCAGTGCCTGAGCCGTCTTCGGCATTGGCAGAGTGAATCATGGTAAAGGTGCGCGAAGACTACCCTCTGACGCCGGAAGGTGAAGTTGACCTGCAGGCCTGGGTGGATCGCCTCGGCGTCCGGGATGAAATCGATACCCAGGTACTGATCAGTGCCTGCGAACTCAGTGCCGAGTGCGCCCGTCGTAGCGGCGCCACCCACAACAATACCCTGCCCATGGCGAGCTTCTTTACCGCTCTTGAGATGGTGGAGATTCTATCGAATCTGCATCTGGATCAGGATGCCTTGGTTGCGGCTGCGCTGTACCGTTCGGTGCGCGAAGGGCGGCTGAAACTCGACCTGGTCGAGCAGCGCTACGGTTCGGTTGTGCACAAACTGATCGATGGTGTGCAGCGTATGGCTGCCATCACTGTGATGAACGCTTCCCAGCACGACTCCCAGATACTCGGTCAGTCAGAGGCCCAGAGCGAGACCATTCGCAAAATGCTGGTCGCACTGGTGGACGACGTGCGGGTGGCGCTGATCAAGCTGGCCGAGCGGACCTCGGCGATTCGGGCGGTCAAAAACAAACCGGAAAAACGCTACCGGGTTGCGCGTGAAGTCTTCGATATCTATGCGCCGCTGGCCCACCGTTTGGGCATCGGTCATATCAAATGGGAGCTGGAGGACCTGTCTTTTAGATACCTTCAGCCCCTGGCCTACAAGAAAATCGCCAAGCTTCTCGATGAAAAGCGCCTCGATCGGCAGCGCTATATCGACGAGGCTATCGCCCAGATCTCCAGCTCACTCGACAAAGAGGGTGTGCAGGCGGAGATCGTCGGCCGGGCCAAGCACATCTATAGCATCTGGCGGAAAATGCAGCGCAAGGGCATTGGTTTTTCCCAAGTCTACGATATACGCGCGGTGCGGATTCTGGTGCCGGATATCAAGTCCTGTTACACGGTGCTCGGGGTAATTCACGGGCTCTGGCGCAATATTCCCAATGAATTTGACGACTATATAGCCAACCCCAAAGAGAATGGTTACCGCTCACTGCATACGGCAGTGATAGGGCCGATGGGTAAAGTGCTCGAGGTCCAGATTCGCACCGGGAGTATGCATGAAGAAGCGGAATTCGGTGTCTGTTCCCACTGGCGCTATAAGGGCGCCGACGGTTCCAGCAAAAACACCATCGGCTACGAAGAAAAAATTGCCTGGCTGAGACAGGTGCTGGATTGGCACGAGGAAAGTGGCGACAGTCTCGATATTTCTGACCATCTGCAACACGCGCAGGACCGAGTTTACGTCTTTACCCCGGACGGCCATGTGGTCAATCTGCAGTTCGGGTCGACTCCGCTGGATTTTGCCTACCATATTCACACGGAAGTCGGGCATCGCTGTCGGGGGGCAAAGGTCAATGGCCGGATTGTACCCCTGACCTATACCCTCCAGACCGGTGAGCGGGTGGAAATTCTCACCGGCAAGGAAAATGCACCGCGCAGGGACTGGCTGCAATCCAATCTCGGCTATCTGAAAACCTCTCGGGCGCGCAGTAAAGTTCAGCACTGGTTTCGCCAGCAGGCCAAGGAAGACAATGTTCTGGCCGGGCGCTATCTGCTTGAGAAAGAATTCAAGCGGCTGGGGCTGACCAGCATAGACTATAAAACCATTGCCAGCGGGCTGAACTGCAGCACTGTAGATGATATGTACGCTGCCGTCGGTTCCGGCGATCTGAGCTCAATGCAGGTCATCAAAACGGCCCATGCCCTGTTGGGGCGGGAGACACCCAAACAGCCGGTACTGCAGACTGTCTCGCCGTCGCAGAACGATGGTGCCGGCGACATTACTATCAGTGGCGTTGGCAACCTGCTGACGCATGTCGCCGGGTGCTGCAAACCGCTGCCGGGTGAGGCCATTGTGGGCTATATAACGGTAGGCCGGGGCGTCAGTATTCACCGTCAGGATTGTAAAAAACTTTTGCATCTGCAGGCGGTAGAGCCCGAACGTATTGTTGAAGTCAGCTGGGCCGGTCGCAAAACTGAAACCTATCCGGTGGATATCGAAATCGAGGCGTATGACCGGCAGGGCTTGCTGCGGGACATCACGTTTATGTTGAGCAACGAGCATATCAACGTGATTTCCATGTCGACCGATACCGATGTAAAAAGCCACATGGCCTCCATGCGACTTCGGGTTGAGGTGCCGGGCCTGGCGGAACTGGCCAATCTGTTTGCGAAATTGAATGGGCTACCGAATGTGGCCAATGTCCGACGAATCAGCGAGCTGTGAATGTATAGCCTTGATGATCTGCGAACTTTGATGCGTTGTCTCCGGCACCCGGAGTATGGTTGCCCCTGGGATCTCAAGCAGAGCTACCAGACGATTGCTCCGCACACACTCGAAGAGTGCTATGAACTGATCGACGCCATCGATTCGGGGGATACCGAACAGATTCGCCAGGAACTCGGCGATGTGTTGTTTCAGGTGGTTTTTTACAGCCAGCTGGCGGAAGAAGCCGGTGATTTCTCCTTTGCTGAGGTAACGGACGAAATCGTTCGCAAGCTACTGCGCCGGCATCCCCATGTGTTTCCAGAGGGTGAACTGGATAAACCCGCCAATGGCAGGAAAGTCGACGAAGCAGAGATCAAACAGCGCTGGGAAGCGATCAAGTCGGAGGAGAGGGCTGCCAAGGCGCAAACTGGCGTGCTCGATGATATTCCTTCGGCCCTGCCGGCCCTGAAGCGCGCCCAAAAGCTGCAAAAGCGCGCTGCAACCGTGGGTTTTGACTGGACATCACTGGACGGCGTTTTCGAAAAGCTGGACGAGGAGCGTGCAGAACTGACCGAAGCTATCGCCAGTGGTGATAGCGAAGCTCAGGCCGAAGAAATGGGCGACCTGATTTTTGTGGTGGTCAACGTCGCGCGCCACCTGGGAGTGGATGCTGAAACTGCGTTGCGCGCCGCCAATCGCAAGTTTGAAGCGCGTTTTCAGCAAATGGAGCAGAGTTCGGACAAATCGCTGGGGGAACTGTCCCCCGCAACTCTGGAGTCGCTGTGGGATGGGGCCAAAAAAGCCCTCAAGCAGACCCGTTAATTAATGGTCTGCTGACTTGTAGTTCGCCAGGTGCTTCTGCAACAGCGAGCGATAGCGGGGGGTTGGCCCGACATCCTCATACAGCGGATCGCCCAGTTCATCGTGAGATACCACGGCCTTGCCGCGTACATAGGGTAATGTACGTTCGACTTCGCCCAGCGAAGCGCGCAGCAGGTCGGTGATGATTTCCTCGATAGAACGCAGCGGATAGAGTTCCGCCAAGGCTTGCAGTTTGGAGGCCTCTTCAAGAGGCAGGCGAACTTCGAATACATCTTTGGTCAATTCAGCCCTTGCTGTATCTTCCCAAAGATCGAGCAGC
>JBFHCW010000149.1:0-5829 GCA_041585035.1 Litorivivens sp. | reverse complement strand
TTGATCGTTTGTCGTTCCATGGCGCGGCATCCAGCACAATTGGCAGACGAAAACTCTACTTTCGAAACGAAAGTCACTGAATCGTCTGTTCTTATGCTTGTTTGTCAAAATCAGCTCTGTATAATTGCCGACTGCCGCGGAGGGGTGGCAGAGTGGTTGAATGCACCGGTCTTGAAAACCGGCGTGGGTTAACGCCCACCCAGGGTTCAAATCCCTGCCCCTCCGCCATTTCCCTGCTTGCCTTTCCCTACTTGAACTTCCTTGCAAATCAAACCTCTAAGCTTTGCAGACAGCGTCGCCATAGCCGATGGGAAAACCTTGCTTTTGGCGCCCTGCACAGTATGATTTGGCTTAGCTAAACACTTATTTCGGAGACTGCAATGCAAGACAGAACCGTTGCCCAAGCTCATAGCCCTGCTGGTATTGAGGCGGTTGGCACAAACAAGGTACTGAAAAATACCTACATGCTGCTGGCCATGACTCTGGCCTTCAGCGCATTCACAGCGTTTCTTTCACGCGGCATGGCTCCCATTAACCCCTGGGTTTTTCTCGGCGGCTTTATCGGCCTTTCTTTTCTAACCCAAATGCTGGCTAACAGCGCTTGGGGGCTGCTGGCCGTTTTCGGGTTCACCGGCTTTGTCGGCTTTGCCATCGGCCCATTGATGGGTGCCCTGATGCAAAGCAGTGTCGGCGCCGAGCTGGTCATGCAAGCGCTTGGCGGAACCGCCATCATCTTCCTCGGACTGTCAGCCTACGCGGTGACCACCAAGAAGGACTTCTCCTTCCTGTCCGGCTTTATCGTGGCCGGCGGTATTATCCTGATGTTGGGCGTGGTTGCGGCACTGGTATTCGAAATGCCCACCCTGAGACTGGCGCTTTCAGCCGGCTTTATGCTGTTTGCCAGTGCGGCGATCCTGTTTCAAACCGGCCAGATCGTTAACGGCGGCGAGCGCAACTATATTCTCGCCACCATCACGCTGTACGCATCGATCTACAACCTCTTTATGAGCCTGCTGCACCTGCTCATGGCCTTCTCCGGCGATGACTGAGCAGCCACGACTCAGGATATGAATTAAGCCCCGGCACGCCGGGGCTTTTTACTTCTATGAAATATTCATTGCTCGTACTTGGCTCACCTCAATCATCGCCATCGGTGACTTCGGCCCTGCGCTTTGCCGAGGCCGCCGTTGCGAGCGGCCACGACCTGTTTCGCGTATTCTTTTTTCACGACGCCGTTGCCACAGGAAACGCCTACACGGTTACGCCTCAGGATCAGGAAAACCTGCCCAAGGCCTGGCAGAGCTTCGCGCAGCAATATAATGTGGATATGGTGCTGTGCATTTCCAGCGCCCTGCGCCGCGGCATCGTCAACCCGCGCGAAGCGGAACGCTATAGCCTCGGCGGCGCCAATGCGCTCGACGGCTTCGACCTGTCCGGGCTCGGGCAGTGGGTCGAAGCCATGCTGGTGTCCGACCGCATCATGACCTTTGGAGCCTGATCGTGGCCTCGCTGCTGATGATCTGCCGCAAAGCCCCCTACGGCAGCAGTTATGCCCGGGAAGCCATCGATATTGCCTTGGCCGTCAGCGCTTTTGAGGTAAAAGTGGCAATGCTGTTTACCGACGATGGCGTGCTGCAACTGGTCAAAGGCCAGAACACCGCCAATACCGGCAGCAAAAATGTCGAAGCGGTACTCAGCTCCCTGCCTCTTTACGAGGTTGCGCCGATCCTGGTCAATGAAGAAGCACTTACGCAGCGCAATCTGAGCGTCAGTGACCTCACCCTGGAGGTAGAGCTGTGTCGGGCCAGAGACATTTCCGCGCTGTGCGCGCAGTATGACCGGGTATTGAGCATCTGATGAACAACGCCACGCTACATCTCGTGCAGCAATCGCCCAGCGCAAGTTCGGCGCTTCGCGATTGCCTTGCAAGCTGCCAGCCAGCTGACCCTATCGTGCTGATGCACGACGCGGTGTATGCCGCCCTGCGCAAGCCCGCCGATAACGAGTTCTACGCTCTGCATTCCGACCTGGAAGAGCGGGGACTGCTGGATCGGGTCGACAAGGCAATTCACATCATCGACTATCCCGATCTGGTCACACTCAGTGACCGCTACCGCCACAATCTGAGCTGGTTCTGATATGGCCTCAAGCACTTCGCCGGCAACGGATGACGAGGGCTACCTTCTCCACCTTGGTGACTGGAATGAAGGTGTAGCCCGGCATCTCGCCGCCAAAGAAGACATTGAGCTGACGCCCGATCACTGGGAACTGATCACACTGATTCAGGACTTCTATCGGGAATTTGATCACTCACCGGCCATGCGACCTCTGATAAAATACGCCAAGCAGAAACTGGGCAGCGACAAAGGCGGCAGCCTCTACTTTCTGAAATTGTTTCCCGGCAGCCCCGCCAAGCTACTGAGCAAAATTGCCGGCTTGCCGCGCCCGGAAAATTGCCTCTAACCTTCACACACCCGCAGCAGAGCCGCTATGTCTGAGCACCCTTTCGCACAATACGTTCGCATTCTCGGCAAAGGTAAAACCGGCTCGCGCTCGCTGAACTTTGAAGAAGCCCGCGACGCCTTCGGGATGATCCTTCGCAAGCAGGTTGAGCCGGTTCAACTCGGCGCTTTTCTCATGCTGCTGAGAGTCAAAGAAGAAAGTCCGGAAGAACTCGCGGGCTTTGTAACCGCCGTACGCGAATTTATCGACAGGCCGGAACTGCCGGTTGATATCGACTGGGCCAGCTACGCGGGCAAACGGCGGCAACACCCCTGGTACCTGCTCGCAGCCCTGACTCTCGCGAAAGCCGGCTACCGCATTGTTATGCACGGCGCTGCCGGACACACCGAAGGGCGAATCTATTCAGAACAGGTTCTTACCGAACTGGGCCATCCCGCCTGCGGAAACTGGCAGGCTGCGCAAGACGCTCTAGCTAAAAGCAACTTTGCTTTTGTCCCGCTTCGCGCCTTTTGCGAACCGCTGCAGGACATTATCGACCTGCGTAATGTCTTCGGCCTGCGCTCGCCCGTGCATACCCTTACACGGCTTATCAACCCAACGGCTGCGCCCTATTCCCTGCAAAGCATTTTTCACCCGGCCTACGGTGACAGCCATCAGCAGGCCGCCCAACTGCTAGGTCAGAAAAACGCCGTCGTGTTCAAAGGCGAGGCCGGTGAAGTCGAGCGCCGCCCGGAAGCCGATTTAAAGCTCCATCTTATTGAAGATGGCAAGGCAGTCATAGAAAACTGGCCGCGCCTCTTGTCCGGCAAGCAGGACAAGTTAGAAAGCTTGCCAGTCGATTATTTACTGGCCTGCTGGAAAAGCGAAACCCGGGACAGCTACGGTGAGCTGGCCGTTACCGGCACAATCGCCATCGCCCTGCGTATGATGGGTAAAGCCACCGATGCCGAAAACGCCCAGCAGCAGGCCCTTATGCTCTGGCAAAACCGCCACCACTGAGACACTCATGCCACTAAGCAATTTCAAACCCTCAGCCTACAATGAACAGTTAGAACACAAAGTCGAGCAGCTTAAGCCCGCCTTTGCCGCGCTGGGCGCGCCTGACGCCGAGATTGTCTCGTCCAGTGACAGCCACTATCGGATGCGCGCGGAATTTCGGATTCAACATATAGACGATGAGCCCCAGTATGTGATGTTTCGCAAAGGTGGTGATCGCAAGGCGGTGGTGATCGACGACTTTCCCGTCGTCTGCAAACCCATCGCGCAACTGATGCAACCGATGCGCGCCGCCCTCTCAGCGTCCCAAACGCTCAAGCATCGCCTGTTTCAGGTGGAGTTTCTCTCCGGGTTAAGCGGCGAAGTCCTGGTCAGCCTGATCTACCACCGACCGCTGGACGAAGACTGGGAACGAGAGGCGCGCGACTTAATGGAAAGGTTCTCGATCGGCATTGTGGGTCGCAGCCGCAAACAACGCCTGGTGCTATCCAAACCCTATATCACGGAAATGCTGCAGGTCGACGGCGAACACTTTACCTTCCGCCATTACGAGAACAGCTTTACCCAGCCAAACGCCGGGGTAAACGAAAAAATGATCAGCTGGGCCTGCAAACAGGTTCAGCAGGCAAGCGATGACCTACTGGAACTGTATTGCGGCTGCGGTAATTTCACGCTGCCTCTGTCGCGCTATTTCAACAAAGTCTTGGCTACCGAGGTATCCAAGACATCGACCCAGGCTGCCCGGGAAAACTGTGAACTCAACAACATTCACAACATTGAATTTGCGCGCTTGTCTGCCGAAGAAATATCACAAGCCCTTCAGGGCGTACGTCCCTTTCGCCGACTGTCACATTTGCAGCTGTCAGATTACGCATTGAACACCGTGTTCGTTGACCCGCCCCGAGCCGGGCTGGATGACTTCAGCCGCCAGTTTGTCGGCGGTTTCGAACGCATCCTGTACATCTCCTGCAATCCCGATACCCTGTTACGTGATTTGGCGGATTTATGCCAAAATCACCGCATCACTTCACTGGCATTTTTTGACCAGTTTCCCTATACAACACATATGGAATGTGGCGTTTATCTGGAGAAGAAATCTGTATGACAATGCGATTCAGTGAATCCCAACTCAAAGATGTCATGGCCGAATTACCTGACTGGACCGTGCGAGAAGACAAGCTCTATCGACAGCTAACCTTTAAAGACTTTGTCAGCGCCTTCGGTTTCATGAGCCAGGTCGCCATACTGGCAGAAAAAATGGATCACCACCCCGAGTGGTCAAACGTATACAACCGTGTCGATATCGAACTGACCACTCACGACCTGGGTGGAATCTCCATGCGCGATATCACCCTCGCCAAACAGATTGACGAGCACTATTCAATTTCAGCTCAATAAGGTCGGGCAATAAAAAAGGCGGCCGAAGCCGCCTTTTTTACAACACGCTGAACTTACCAGCCAGTTACTTCCTGCAGTGCCTTGCCGATATCGGCCAGTGAACGCACGGTTTTAACACCTGCGTCCTGCAGCGCCGCAAACTTCTCGTCTGCAGTACCTTTACCACCGGAGATAATCGCACCGGCGTGGCCCATGCGCTTGCCGGGAGGTGCTGTAACACCCGCAATGTAAGAAACCACCGGTTTGCTGACATTGGCTTTGATGTAGGCAGCCGCTTCTTCTTCTGCGGTACCACCGATCTCACCGATCATGACAATAGCTTCGGTTTTTTCGTCTTTCTCGAACATTTCGAGAATATCGATAAAGTTAGAACCGGGAATCGGGTCACCACCAATACCGACACAGGTAGACTGACCGAAACCGAAGTCCGTAGTCTGTTTGACCGCTTCATAGGTCAGGGTACCGGAGCGGGAAACGATGCCCACTTTACCGGGCAGGTGGATGTGACCGGGCATGATACCGATCTTGCACTCACCGGGCGTGATAACACCGGGGCAGTTCGGGCCGATCAGGCGCACGCCCAGCTCATCACACTTGACCTTGCATTCCAGCATGTCGAGTGTCGGGATACCTTCAGTGATACAAACTATCAGTTTGATCCCACCGTTGGCTGCTTCCAGAATCGAATCTTTACAGAAAGGAGCCGGTACGTAGATCACAGAGGCTTCGGCACCCGTCGCTTCTACCGCTTCAGAAACGGTGTTGAAGACGGGCAGGCCCAGATGCTCCTGACCACCTTTGCCGGGGGTAACGCCGCCAACCATTTTGGTACCGTAGGCAATGGCTTGCTCAGAGTGGAAGGTACCCTGTGAGCCGGTGAAGCCCTGACAGATAACTTTTGTGTCTTTGTTGATAAGGATACTCATTGATTAACCCTCCGCCGCTGCTTTAACAACTGCGTCAGCAGCTTCG
>JBFHCW010000148.1:0-5864 GCA_041585035.1 Litorivivens sp. | reverse complement strand
TGGCACGACCTGCGCTACTCGCTGTTTTCCGGAGGTGTATTTAAAACTTATTGGGGATCTGTCTTGTCTGCAGGTGGCAACCTTCTCGGCCGTCAAGACACTCAGGTCAATCAGGGACTGCTTGAGGGCTTGCTTTTAAACAATCTTACGCAAGAGAACCTAGACTTACTGTACGAAGTCAGTCTGGTCTCTCATTGTGAGAAGAAGAATGCTTTTTCCCACAACGGAGAGGGCGAAGCGCTTGATCCCATACCCGCACTCTACTGGCAAAGCGCGCGTGACACCCTGTTCAATATGAATGGTGCCCGCGACAATGCCGCTTGTCTTAAGGCCCTGGGCGGCGACGTGCGGATGCTCACAAAAACAAATGGCCATGACGGTGGCGATGGAGAACGATGCGGAGGTATAGACAAAGCGCAGTCAATTCGCGACTGGTTTGATGAAAAGCTCAAGGGCGTAACTGACAAAGCGAGTTATATTCCGAATTATTGCTTTACCTTGGGAGAGTCGGGGGTCGATGCTGTAATTACCAGCGATTTCCCGTCTAATATCAACGGGTTCTCTGTGACTGAGACAGAGGTTACGGCCTTGAGTCACTCATCGGAGGTAGCCTCCGTCTTGCTGAAAACTGCCGGCAGTGAAGGAGAAATCTTGGCGGGCATTCCGAAAGCGACACTGACTGTTTCTGGTGTGGCCGAGGAGCTGCCGGTAGAGCCCTTAGATCCCTTAGATCCTATACTGTTTCTCGGTATCGGCGTGCGCAGCGCGGGCAGTGATAGTGACACGCTGGTTATGGAGAATCAGGTCCGGCCTATACGGGGCTATGGAAATCATGACGTCGAGCTGACAGGTGTCAACGTACGGTTGGAGCCTGGTGACGAGGTCCGTCTGCTGATTTATTCGGGCTTTAACTCGCGCTATCCTAATTCGGGGTCGAGAATTCCGGTACCTGTCACCGTAGGCGGCAGCGTTGAGCTGCCACTTTTGCCGGCAAATCTACCTGTACCACCGTCCAATACCGATTGATCCCATCGCGCCTTTTCAGGGCGCGCAAGTTCGGACGTCAGGATAGGTGCGAGAGGCAGAATGAAACATTCATTGATCGCTATTGAGTGAGTTTCAAACTGCCACTTTTAATGCACATATTCTGAATATTGCCTTGCAAAGCCGCTATCCAGCGGCTTCAATGTGTTTTTCGTCGATTGTTTTTTACTGAGTTGTGCTCTATGCCGCCAGGATTATTCCCTGCCCAAGACGACAATGCCCTTCGCATCAACCGCGCGGATGTCAACAACCCTCTGGGCACCTTTTCGAAACACAGTTTTACGCTGGACGGTTTCGAGTGGCCTTCCGCAGAGCATTATTTTCAGGCCAAAAAATTTGACGATGTAAAAGTGCAGGAGAAAATCCGGCAGGCACCGCATCCGGAAAAAGCCCGCAGATTGGGTCGCAGCCGTTTCCGCAAAATACGCAAAGACTGGAAAACCATAAAAACAACCATCATGACACGGGCCGTTTACACCAAGTGTCGAACGCACCCGGAAATTGCCGAACAGTTACTCGCAACCGGAGATACACCACTGGTTGAGAACAGTCAGTACGATTACTACTGGGGGAGTGGGCGTGATAACCGCGGCGATAACCACTACGGGGTGGTGTTGATGAATGTCAGAGAAAAGCTGCGGCAAGAGTTGGCCGAACAAACGTCAGGTCGGCATGCGGACAGCTGAGACTCTCAAGCTATAAGACGTCTGGCAGCTCCTATGCGTGACTATATCCTCGATCTGTCTATTACACCCGATGAATTGCATCGCTATTATTCCGGCAAGGTCATAACCGTGGTTGCCAGGGCGCGAAGCGGAGTGACAGTAAGGTTTGCTGCGCGGCATTTGCGACAACACGTCACTACCGACGGTATTCGGGGCACTTTTCGTCTTACCACGGATGACCAAAACCGCTTTATCTCGCTGGATGCCCTGTCGGCTAAAGATACCTACTGACTTTTTCTGATTGCCATCGGGTACATTGCAATCTACCTTCTTTAAGTGGATTGGCCATGTCTTGCCGCGAAATAACAGGAGTATGTTGTAGGCCGAGTGGTTTATCTGCGTAGAAGGGGGCCTTAAGTGTTGCGGCCCACTGACCAGCTATTGATAGCCCTCCATTTGGATAGCGCCCTAAAATATGCCCCGACTCAAACGCCGCCAACTTGGCCTGATTTTATCCTTCATCCTGCTCACAATTGTCTTTGTCAGCGGTCCTCGCCTGGAGTCGGACGTACAGTTGGCGACCCCTGAACTGCCGGAATCTCTCGAGGCTTATCTGCGCGACAGCGAAGCCCGGTTCAGTGATATCACGCTGGGCGCCGAGAAAACGATTGTCTGGGCGGGGGAGCCGGAAACCAAAACGGACTATGTCGTCGTTTACCTGCATGGCTTTTCAGCAACCCGACAGGAAACGGCACCTGTCGCCGAGCGGATCGCTGCGGCCCTTGACGCCAACGTCTACAGCACCCGTTTTACCGGCCATGGCCGGGATGGCGATGCCATGCTGGAGGGAAGTCTGAACCAGTGGCTGAATGACACTCACGAGGCCATGTCTATCGGTCGTCGCTTGGGTGAGAAAATTATCCTGCTGGGTGTGTCGACTGGTGGTACCGCCGCTGTCTGGGCGGCATTGAATGATAGCGCCAAGCTCTCGGCGCTGGTGCTCATGTCACCGAATTTCGGGCCGAAAGACGAGCGATCAATGATCCTTACCTGGCCATGGGGCAAACAGATCGCCCGTCTGGTCCTCGGGGCAGAGCGGAATTGGACACCGCACAACGAGATGCATGCGCGGTATTGGACAACTCGCTATCCAACCGATGCCATACTGCCCATGATGGCGATGGTGAAGACGGTGCATCAGGAAGACCTGAGCACCTTAACAATACCTTCTCTGTGGATTTATTCTGAGAATGACCAGGTATTAAATGTTGAGAAGATTAATAGGGCCTACGCTCAGGTTGGCTCCACCATTAAAAAGAAAGTCATCATTAATGATTCAGACGATCCGAATCATCACGTTCTGGCAGGCGACATACTTTCTCCCTCGACCGTTGATGAGGTGGTCGAGGCCGTGGTGACTTTTGTTCGAAGCGCAGACTGAGATATAGCTGCGCCAAAACGGGTGAGGCCGGGAAAACGCCGCCCTTTGGAAAAGCCCTAAAGGGCAGCGGGTCTCGGTGATACGGGAGGGTGCCGACGGCGGTTATGGCCAATACTGTTATTGGCCGTTTGTATCAGCCTTCGGCATGACTGTTGGGTATTGCCCCGGCAATCTAGCGCAAAATCAAAACGGGAACAGTGCTCGTGGCCAGCATTTTCGTGGTGTTGCTGCCGACGATAAAATCTCTGATACGCGAATGACCATAGGCCCCCATGACTTTCAGTTCGATAGTGTGGCGTTGCTGAAAGTCCATCAGGCTGGCATTAACCTCGCCCTGAATCAGGTGCGCTTCAACCTGGTGCGCTTTGTCAGACAGCGTTTTCCACGCCGCTTCGAGCCGCGTCCGGTTTTCCTGGGTATCCTTGCCCACCATCACCACATGCCCCGATAGTTTGGACAGCAAGGGGCTGCTGGCGATCCGGTCGATGGCCTTGTCGGCGGTTTCGCTGCCGTCGTAAGCCAGCATATAGTTGCTGGGCGTTGTAAACGTTCCTGTCGCCATCATGATGGGGGTATGTATGGCTCGCACCACATTTTCTATATGGGAGCCAATCACCTGTTTGCTGGGGTCGTGGTCTTCACCCAGTCTGCCAATAACATACAAGCGGGTGTTGTCTTCGCAAGCCAGCAGAGCATCCAGCAAACGATCGTGTCGCTGCTCGCCGGTGACCTCTACAGCACCGCCGCTTGTAGCTCTCTGTATTGCATCGTCCAGCAGGTGTTTGCCGTGTTCGATAGCCATTTTGTTGCGTTTTTCATCGAGCAGTGTCAATTCGTCGAGAAGGTGCTCGCGACTGCCGAGACCAATGGCGCCCGACAGATCTTCCTTCGCAGGAGACGGGGGTTTTTCCAGCACATGCAGGAAGCTTAGCGGCGCATCCAGAAGGGCGCTTGCCCAGGCTGCGGTATCGCAAACGCTACTGGAAATGGCTGATCCATCTATGCAGGCGGTAACTTGCTGTTTTTTCATTATTCTTCTCCGACGATTAGTGACCAGCCATCAATTTTTCAACTTCTTCCGGTTTGTCGTGGACGCCAAACCGGTCGACAACGGTGCGTGTCGCTTCGTTCATGCCGACGATATTCACTTCAGCGCCTTCACGTCGGAATTTAATGACGATCTTGTCCAGCGCTGCGACAGAGGTGATGTCCCAAAAATGCGCATGGTGCAAGTCGATGGTAACGCGATCAACCACTTCCTTAAAATCAAAGGACTCCATAAAGTGATCTGCAGACGCAAAAAACACCTGTCCGACGACCTTGTAGTGACGGTGTCCGGCTTCGATCTTTTCATCTTTAACCACCATAAAGCGGCCAATCTTGTTGGCGAAGAACAGCGCCGCCAGCAGAACGCCAACGAACACGCCGATGGCGAGATTGTGTGTTGCCACGACCACGGCAACCGTCGCGACCATCACGATATTGCTGGATAAAGGGTGTTTTTTCAGGTTGCGAATCGAATCCCAGGAGAAGGTGCCTATGGACACCATGATCATCACCGCGACCAGCGCTGCCATGGGGATTTGTTTTAACCAATCGCCGAGAAATACGATCAGGATCAGCAGGAATACACCGGCTGAAAACGAAGAGAGTCGGCCACGACCGCCGGATTTCACATTGATAATGGACTGCCCAATCATTGCACAACCTGCCATACCGCCCATAAGACCCGCACCGATATTGGCGATGCCCTGGCCTTTGCACTCCCGGTTTTTGTCGCTTTTGGTGTCCGTCAGGTCGTCGACAATGGTTGCGGTCATCATGGATTCGAGCAAGCCAACGACAGCCAGGCCAAGAGAGTAGGGCAGTATAATTTGCAGCGTGGTGAGGTTGAGGGGAACGTCGGGCCAGAGGAAAACCGGCAAGGTATCCGGCAGCTGCCCCATGTCACCAACGGTGCGAATATCCAGATTCAACAGGATGGCAACGATGGTCATGCTGATAATGCAGACAAGCGGTGACGGAATGATTTTGCCTACCGTGGGCAGCAAGGGGAACAGATAAATAATCGCCAGACCGGTCGCTGTCATGGCGTAGACATGCCAGGTTACGTTGGTCAGTTCCGGTAGCTGCGCCATGAAGATGAGAATGGCCAATGCGTTCACAAACCCGGTTACGACCGAGCGGGAAACAAAGCGCATCAGGCTGCCCAGTTGCAGAAAGCCAGCCGCGATCTGAAACACGCCGGTCAGCAGCGTTGCTGCGAGCAGGTACTCAAGACCATGCTGCTTGACCAGGGTAACCATGAGCAGGGCCATGGCGCCGGTTGCCGCACTGATCATGCCGGGCCGTCCGCCGACGACAGCCGTGACCACGGCAATACAGAAAGAGGCGTATAGCCCGACCTTGGGGTCTACTCCGGCGATGATGGAAAACGCGATAGCCTCGGGGATCAGAGCCAGGGCAACAACGAGGCCCGCCAACAGGTCTCCACGCGTATTGAAAAACCAGTTCTGCTTAATTGTTTCTAACATTCACAACCTGCGAGTAAATAATCTTGTCCGGCGATGCATCGGCATCGCGGGAATAATCAATTGAACGGACAAAGGCACACAAACAGCGTGCGCAATCTAAGGGGAAAGCGTACGGCAATCGAGATAATTGTGAGAAAGGAGCGCTATGGCGGACTGACTGACACAACAGATTCCGAAGAG
>JBFHCW010000147.1:0-5919 GCA_041585035.1 Litorivivens sp. | reverse complement strand
TGGCTTACACGGGCAGGAATGTCGAGGCAAGTGAAGCGCGTGATATCGGGCTGGTCAATGCAGTCTATGACGATCGCGACGCGCTGCTGGATGGCGTCATGAGCATTGCTGCTGATATCGCCAGTAAATCACCGCTGGCCATTCGCGGTACCAAGGAAATGCTGGTCTACACGCGTGATCATTCCGTAGCAGATGGCCTCAACTATATTGCCACCTGGAATGCCGGCATGCTGAGTCAGGCTGACGTGATGGCGGCACTGACCGCCCGTATGGAAAAGAAGGTGGCAAAGTTTGACAGCTAGTGTGACCGATCGCATCACTGTGTGTGCGGGGCGGTTTGCTATCATAACCATGACTAGAAACGAGCGATCTGCGGTTTGATCAAACAGAAAAGCATGACCATTTTCAGCACGCCGCTGATTTCCCAGTTGTTGCGACTGGTGTCTTTCGTCGGGCTGAAACTTACCGGCTGGAAGACAGTCGGTGAGCCGCCCAAGCATGATAAGTACGTCATGATTGCCATACCCCACACCAGCAACTGGGATTTCCTGGTGATGCTGCCGGTGGTGCTCAAATACAAGCTGGATGTGCATTGGATGGGCAAGCACACGCTGTTCCCGACGCCGATACGCTGGTTTGTTCGCTGGATGGGTGGTATTCCGATTGACCGCCGCTCAGCCCAGAATACGGTTGAGCAGGCAGCTGAAGCCTTTCATCGATCAGACGAGCTGGTGCTGCTGATCACTCCCGAGGGTACTCGCCGCAAGGTGGATCGCCTGAAGGCCGGTTTTTATCACATTGCTGTACGCGTCAATGTGCCCATTCAGCTTGCCTACCTCGATGCCAAAACCAAGGTCGTTGGTTTCGGTCCTCTCATTCACCCGACGGGTGACTACGAAAAAGACGTCAAAGAGATACTGGCTTTCTATAGTGACAAGCAAGGTCTCCGCTCTGAATTTGATATGGACGGCTGAAGATACAGCCGCAAAAAGCGCTTAGAGGAAGGGAAAATGCGTAAGCTGTTTGTGATGTTGCTGGGGTTATCTCTGGCGACGGGCGGCCTTGTTGTCGCCAAAACGCCAGATGATATTCGCGCGGCAACCATGGCCGTCGATACGGCGGCAATTGCTGCGGATAACCCGGACAACTGGCTGGGCCATGGCAATGATTACCGCGAGCAGCGCTACAGCCAGCTAGATCAGATCAACGACGCCAGTGTCAGCAATCTGGGTCTTGCCTGGTCCTTCGACACCGACTTCAATCGCGGGCTGGAAGCAACGCCGATCGTGGTTGATGGTGTTATGTTTGTCACCGGCAACTGGAGCGTTGTTTACGCGCTGGACGTAAAAACCGGCGCGCAGCTCTGGAAGTACGACCCTGAAGTGCCCCGCGAGTGGGCGAAAATGGCTTGCTGCGACGTGGTCAATCGCGGAGTGGCGGTTTATCAGGGCAAGGTTATTTTCGGCACCCTGGATGCCCGACTTATTGCGCTGGATGCGGCTACCGGTGAAAAGCACTGGGAAGTCCAGGCCGCAGACATCAACAAATACCCCTATACCATTACCGGTGCACCGCGTGTTTTCAAAGACAAGGTGATCATCGGTAACGGCGGCGCCGAGTACGGCGCGCGCGGCTTTGTCAGCGCCTTTGATGTGAATACCGGCGAGGAGCTGTGGCGCTTCTATACGGTACCGGGCAACCCGGCCGACGGTTTTGAAACTGAGGCCCTGAAACGCGCCGCTGACACCTGGACCGGCGAATGGTGGAAAATGGGCGGCGGTGGCACCGTCTGGGATTCCATCGTCTACGACCCGGAGCTCGATCAGCTTTATATCGGTGTGGGCAACGGTTCGCCCTGGAATCACAAAATTCGCAGCCCGGAAGGCGGCGACAATCTCTACCTTTCCTCCATTGTCGCCCTGAATCCTGATACCGGCGAGTACCTGTGGCACTACCAGCAAACGCCGGGGGAGAGCTGGGATTTCACCGCTACCCAGCACATCATGCTGGCGGAGATGGAATGGCAGGGCGAAACCCGCAAGGTGCTTTGGCAGGCACCGAAAAATGGCTTCTTCTTTATTATAGATCGCAGTAACGGAAAGCTATTGTCGGCAGAGCCCTATGCCCGTGTGAACTGGGCGACCCACTACGACATGGAAACGGGCCGCCCGGTGGAAACCGACCGCGCGCGCTACGAAGATAAGCCTGAATTTATCCGACCGTCTTCAATGGGCGCCCACAACTGGCACCCGATGGCTTACAGCCCGAAAACCGGGCTGGTGTACATCCCGGCAATCGATGCCTTGTTCAAATACGGTGATGCCGAGGATTATCTGCACAAGTGGGGGCACTGGAACCTCGGAGTACCCTTGGAGCAGGATGCGGCTCCGAACCATATTCTCGCCCAGCTGATGCTGAAGAAAGTGACCACCGGCTCGCTGCTTGCGTGGGATCCGAAAACCCAGTCAGCCGTCTGGTCTGTGCCTTACCGGCGCCCCTGGAATGGTGGTGTATTGGCCACGGCAGGCAATCTGGTGTTTCAGGGGACAGCGACTGGCGAGTTTCGAGCCTACCGGGCCGATAGTGGTGAGCAGCTCTGGTCCTTCGATACCCGCACCGCTGTTATAGCCTCGCCGGTAACCTATACCGTTGACGGTGAGCAGTATGTGACGGTGCTCGCCGGACAGGGCGGCGCGTTTGGCCTGATCGCCGGTTACGAGCAGGAGGGCGGCATTCCGCCCAGCCGTGTACTGACCTTCAAACTGGGTGCAAGCGGAACCCTGCCCGCCAACCCTGAGAAAGTCCTGTTCGAGGCGCCAGCGCCTGAAGAAGTTACCGATGAAGAGTTGGCGCGAGGACGAACGCTTTTCCATGAGTACTGCGCCGGTTGTCACGGCACGGATGCCGTGTCCAATGGCGCAATACCGGATCTGAGGCACCTGCCGCCGGTGTTCTACGAGAACTTCGATGCCATTGTTCTTGACGGCATGATGCGTAAGGCCGGTATGGTGGGTTTCAGTGACGTACTCAGCAAAGACGATTCCCGTGTAATTAAAGCCTATGTGCTGACTCAGGCAGAAGCAGATCGGGAAATCCGTGAAACACCGAGCTGGTGGATGTCGATCAAGATGGTGTTTTTCCAAACGATCGCGAATATTCTCGGCTGGATTATGGATAAGGTCTAACCGCATTGCTCAGGCGCGCAGCATTCAGGCTGCGCGTCTCCGTCGTAATACCTTCCCCAAACTGTCATAAAGTTGATTCGTCTTATTGCCCATAATTTCCTGAATCCAGAGCAGTTCTTCCCCTCATATTCATCAAAATGCCCTTGTTCCACCTAACCGCCTCGCTCAGGTTTCACATTACTGTCGTGCTGCTGACATAAATACGTCACACATCCCCATTAACCTCTGCCGCAGTTACAGACATGGAGGCGTGGGTTGGAGACATGGAGCAACCCCGCGAGTAACTGAACGACCTATTACAAAGTCTTTCTCAGTTGGGAGCAGCATAAATGTTGAAACGAGTAATGATATCCACCGTAGTTGCCGGCGCTCTGGTCGGTTGTACCGACAGCGGTGACGTAAACCTTTCACCCACCAATATCAGCGGCTCCGGTTCTGGTGGCAGCACATCTGGCAGCAATGTCTGTGCGAGCTACACCGAGTCAGGCCAGACTTTTCAGGGGTCTTTTGACGGCGAAAACTGCGTTTATTCTTCGCTGTTTTCAAGCAGCAGCAAGCCGATCACTGTCGATTCAGTGACTTTTTCAAACTTCGGCGGCAAGCACATCTTTGAAGACAGCCTGTTTATCGGTGAAGACGTCAACGCAAGCGCAGCTCAAGCTGGCAAACGCATTCCTCAGGAAGGCGAGGGCACTCGCCTGAACATCGCCGCTGGCGTGACCATGGTCTTCAAGAACACGGACGGTTACGTTCGCATCGCTCGCGGCTCGCAGATCTTTGCAGAAGGCACGGCCAGCAGCCCAATTACGTTCACCTCTGACGAAGACGCCATCCTCGGGACCGCGACAGAAAACGATCGCGGTCAGTGGGGCGGTATCCAGATTAACGGTAATGGCCGCACCAACAAGTGTCACGATGGCACTAGCACCGGTTCTGGCTTTGCGTCCAAAGGCAGCACCAGTGACTTTGCCGCTACGGCAAACAATGTCCACAACTGTCACGTAACCGCTGAAGGCCGTCCTGCGACTTACGGTGGCAACAACAACGCCGAAAATTCCGGTGTACTGAAATATGTTGTCATCAAGCACGCTGGCTTTGAAGTGGTAGACGGCGATGAGCTGAACGCCCTGACCCTGAATGCGGTCGGTAGCGGCACCACCATCAGCCACGTTCAAACCTACACCTCGCAGGATGATGGTTTTGAAATGTTCGGCGGCGCGGTCAACATGGATCACATTGTTGCCGTTAACGTAGGTGATGACTCTATCGACTACTCTGAAGGCTACAACGGTGACATCCAGTACGCTGTGGTAGTTCACACCTCGGGCGCGAACCGCTGCATCGAAGGCGACAACACGGGCGGCAGCCGCGACGATGGCTTTACTCCGACCACCAAGCTGCGCATTTCCAACCTGACCTGTGTCACCAGCAACGTTAGCGAAAATGCAGGCACAAACCCCAGCGGTAAAGGTAGTTCAGAAGGTCCGCTGTATCGCGAAGGCGCCTTCTTTGAAATGTACAACTCGCTGGTAACATCCTACGCAACCTCAATGGACAGCAATGAGTGTCTCGAACTGGACGACTCTGAAGGTCCGCAAACCATCGACGGCGCGCAGGCTGGTACCAGCATTGCCTCAAGCAACGTAATCGCCTGTGGTGAAGCCACCAAAGCGGGTGCAGATACTGCAAACACCGGCTTTGATCTGGTCAACTGGCTGGCAGGCGGCGGTGCCAATGCCCAAACACCGAGCAACAGCAATACCAACAACGTGCTGATCACCGGTTCCGATGTGGCTGGCAGCGCAATTGGTTCAGTCCTGGAAGGCACTGCGGGATCACGCGCCTACCTGACGGCTGCGAGCATTAAAAATGGCTCCGGCACCCAGGTATTTGACCAGTCCACTCAACTGTTTGATGCATCTACTCTGGGGTCGATCTTCAAGAAACCGACTTATCTGGGCGGCGCCAACAGCGGTGACAACTGGCTGAATGGTTGGGCTGTCGGTTTAGACACGCCTTTCTCTCCGTAACCCTCTGTTGAAACACAACGGGCTGAGAGGGCGCAATAGCGCCCTCTCTTACAGCCAAACAATCAGACTCTTCAGAATTGTGGGTTACTTATCATGAAACTATTTACACGAAGCCGTTTGTCGCAGGCCATCCTGCTCGGCACCGTCTTCGGATCAGGCGCAGTGCTGGCGCAGCAAGACGAGGGCTACACGCCTGAGATAGCTGCACCGGGGCCGATCGAAGAAGTGGTGGTGACAGGGCGCTTGAAAAGCGTTGCCGCGTCCATTGTCGATGAGCGGATTGATATTCCATTCTCGGCGGATTTTCTGGGTTTTGAAGCGATTGCCCGGGCGGGTGATTCCACCATTGCCGGTGCGCTGCGCCGACTGCCCGGCCTGACCCTGATCGATAACAAGTTTGTCTATATTCGCGGGTTGGGTGAGCGCTACTCCAGCGTTACAGTAAACGGTGCGGTTGTGCCATCGCCGGATCTGGCGCGTAGTGTTATCCCCCTCGATTTGTTCCCGACCTCGATTGTTGAATCCATCAAGGTGCAGAAGGCCTTTGGTTCATCCACGCCAGCCAACTTTGGCGGTGGTGCCATCGATGTTCGGACCAAAACCTTTCCGAAAGCGCCGCTGATGAGCTTCAGTGTGGGCACGGGCGGTAACAACATCAGCCATAAAGGCCTGGAATACAACGACAGCAGCATCAAGCCTCTGCC
>JBFHCW010000146.1:0-5937 GCA_041585035.1 Litorivivens sp. | reverse complement strand
CTCGTTATCAATGGGGCGATGTTCTTTATCGAATTGACCGTTGGCTGGATCGCGCAATCGACCGGGCTGATTGCAGACTCTCTGGATATGTTCGCCGATGCAGCGGTTTACGGCGTGGCGCTGTACGCGGTCGGGCGGGCGACGAGCTTGAAGCTTCGCGCAGCGCATTTTGCAGGCTGGCTGCAGCTGATTCTCGCTGTCGGCGTACTGAGTGAGGTCGCAAGGCGATTTATGTTTGGCAGCGAACCAGCGTCCACCTTGATGATGGGCTTCGGCCTGCTGGCACTGGTAGCAAACGTGGCTTGTTTAGTTTTGATATCCAAATCGAAAGACGACGGTGCCCATATGAAGGCCAGCTATATCTTTTCCGCCAACGACGTAATCGCCAATGCTGGCGTTATTCTCGCGGGTGCTCTGGTAGCCTGGACTGGATCGCGCTTACCCGACCTGGTGATCGGCGTGGTTATAGGCCTGGTTGTGCTTAACGGTTCGCGCCGCATACTTCAGCTTCGCTCTTGAATCCTGCGATCCGGTATACGCCTAATGGCAATCAGGCAGACTAACGGTGCGAAACTAACGCTTCAGTCTGCGCCGCAGCTAGCTTGCACATCACAGGCGCGCCGGATACCGCTATCTTCAGGTTGTAATGTGGAATGCTCGATACCAAACCGCTCCCGCAGTATCACCTGTAGCTGTGGCAGCACCTCTTCCCAGCGATCCAGCCTGTCCAGATCCACATGCGCAGCAAGCGCATAGCTGCTAGAGGACAGGCTCCAGATATGCAAATCGTGAACAGTATTCACGCCTTCGATACCGGCAAGAGCCTCACATACCTCACGGGTATCAATATCGCGAGGTACCCCTTCCATCAGCACATGCAGCACTTCCCGAAACAGACGTCCGGCAGAGATCAGGATAAGCAGGCTGACAAACAAGGACAACAGCGGATCGGCAATCAGTGGCCCGCCAAAATAGATGATGGCACCTGCGCCAATCGCAGCCACGGAACCGAGCAGATCGCCTACCACATGCAGCAACGCACCGCGTACATTCATGGTCTGCTCGCCACGCAACAATATCCAGGCAACAATCAGGTTGACCAGCAAACCCAGCCCACCGATAAACAATACCATCCCGCCGGCCACTGGCGGCGGATCAAGCAAGCGGCGAATTGCCTCGTACCCGATAACAGCGATAACAGCCACCATAAAAAGCACGTTAAACAAAGCACCAAGGACTTCGGCACGCTGCAGACCGAAGGAATGCTTGCGCGAAGCTGGTTTACGCGCCAACCAGGCAGCGAAAGCGCCAACGCCCAGCGACAGGGAATCGGTAAGCATATGCCCCGCGTCTGACAGCAAAGCCAGCGAGTCAGCCAGAATGCCGCCAACCACTTCCACGCCAGCAAAGGCTGTCGTGAAAACAAGACAAAGCAGGAGCGTTTTGCCACTCCCGTGGCTGTGGTTATGATCAGCCATAGGTAAGCCTCTAATTCAGAAAGTAGCTTTAAACATAAAGCCTGTACCTGACAACAGGGTCAATACCTAAATTCATCGGCTTTGACCAAAACCACCCAATATAATAATCGCTGCGCCAATCAGGATAATAATGGCGCCCAGAATATCGGTAATATTCAGCTCTACTTCATCAATAAATCGTAACCACACCAGCGCTGTAGCTACATAAACACCACCATAGGCCGCGTAAACGCGTCCACTCGCCGTTGGATGAAGTGTCAGCAACCAAACAAACAGCGAAAGACTTAATGCTGCGGGAAGTAACAACCACGGAGAACCGTTCTTCTTTAACCACAACCAAGGCAAGTAGCAGCCGATAATTTCAGCCAGCGCAGTGACCGTAAAAAGCGCAGTCGTTTTCAGAATCAGCATTTACATTCCCCATTACCGCAGCACTGCTTATTACAAATTGAATGTGAATCTGGCCAGACAGCCAGATTCACATATTAGCTATACATTGTTCGACGCAATCAATCATTTAAAGGGCCACAGTATTTGCTGCCAGTAGCGGATTGGCATTTCTTCACGCATCCCTACTTCACCCGCCCGCACACCATTTTTCGCATACTTGAAGGTTCTGAACAGTTGGTCCCATATCATCCAGAATTCCCCAAAATTAACCTGGGCGTCTTCATACTCACGCTTGTGGTGCCAACGGTGAATCTCGGCGACGCCTATCACCTGTCTGAATACACCGACACTATAATCCAGGTTCGAATGCTGAAACGCGAGATGCACAGCGATGATAGCAAACCAGCAGCCGATCACCGATGCGGGTGCACCAAGGGCTACAACGACGAGCAAGCCGGGACTGGCCAGCAACACGGCGCTTAGAGGGTGCCGCCGTTCACCATTGAGCCAGTAGAGCCGCTCGGAACTGTGGTGCAGGGCGTGCAAGCGCCACAAAAAGTGATTCTTATGGCTGAGCCAGTGCATAAACCATAAACCAAAATCGATAATGGCACCGGCGATAAGTATCTGCGCCCACAGAGGCGCATCGTGCGGCCAATTCTTATAAAGAAGGTCCCACTCCAGCGGGAGCAAACTACGCGACAAGACAACAAGTTCTACAACCCCGAAAATCAGGGTTAGGCTGAATGCCGCGTGAAAAACATCAACGACCGTGTCACCGTGGTCTTTATTCCAGTCGTGCTCATAGGGCTGGATGCGTTCGAGTACCACAATCAGACCAATACCGGCCGCAGCTACGAGCGCCGACAGAGGCCAATAAGGCAGTCCTTCCACCACGATAAAATACTGCAACCAGGCACAACCCAGGAATATCAGCGGGTAGCTCCCCCAACGAATCAATGTACGCATCACCTTTTTACTCCAATAGTCAGCTTCGTCGCTGAGTTAGTGTGATGCCATACTACGAAAGCTAGGTAACGGCGTATTGAACGAAAGTGCTATCTTGCTCTATCCATAAAATCCTGCAAGTCAGCCCCGGTGGCAACCGATAACAAAGCGTGAATTGTTCAACCAAGCAATTCCAGTATGTCGGTGGGCCTGACCCCAAAGGCCTCCGAGACGGCACGGTTGAAATGAGATTGGTCGGAGAATCCGGCATCAACGGCCGCTCGATTCAGGCTGCCTGTTAAAACGGCAGTTTCCAGAGCCTTTATAAGCCGGAGCCATTTTCGATAGCTGCGAAGAGGCATCCCTGTTTCCTGGCTAAACCAGTGCGAAAAGCGACTAGGAGATAGATGGCAAATGCGGGCCAGCTGCTCACGGTCGATTATCATATTATCTTCTATGGCCTTTTTCAGCTCGGCCAATACCAGAGTCAGTTTGGGGTCAGCTTGCTGGCGCGAGCTTTCAGTTTCAAAAGCTTTAAAAAAGCGAGCAAGGCATTCAGACAAAGGACAATCAGCCGGAAAAAGAGAGACAAGCTTTTGAATGCTGGCGTCAGACAAAGCATGTATTGCAGCCGAATGTGACAAAGGAATGTTCAGCCCATCCAAAAAGGAGCTGGTGGGGTCAACATAAACAGAGAACACATTGGCTTCAAGCTGCCGATGCTTGACACCAGCCGGTATCAGAAATCCGGCCCCGCAGTATTCGATATCGTTTACGTTAAATTCTATAGTTCCATCGAGTGCCAAGCTTATCTGGTGGGCCCAGTGGCGATGGGCCCGGTTGTCGCCAGAGTGGCCTCGGAAAAGACCAATTCCGGGAGCCAGGGCGGCTTCCCCGTGCCAGTGCGCCGCGCCCATGACTTAGTGATGCCCTCCCTGATCAGATTCCCCTCGCGCGGTAAGAATTTGATATTGCATTTCATTGAGCTCGGGTAGCTTCTGAATAAAGGCAACCATCGCCCAGATACGCTCATCGGTGTGTGTTTCACCCCAAGCGGGCATACCCGATGCCTTGATGCCATGTTTGATTATCCAAAACTGACGACGCAAGGCAGCATCCCGGTCGTGCTCACCAAACGGATGGGCATGATCGTGTTTGTCTGCAGAAGCCGCCAGATCCGGCGGTGCCGGGTACAAACCCAAACTCAAGTCGGTTGACGAAACACCCGGTTGCAGGTGGCACCCTGCACACATATCGTTGTAGTCGGCACCGCCACTTAGCAACAAGTCAGAGTCTCCAAGGTCAGGGACGCTAATATTCTCCGATGCACGTTTTATAGATCTTTCGCGAAGCGTCTCCAAGGCCCAGTAGCTAACACCCCAATGACGGTCATCTGCGCCCATGGGGTAGAGCCCTGAGTACAGGAACCCTACTCCAGTCGCAATTAGCAAAAGTATCAAGCCGAGCGTTATTTTAATTGCCTTCATGATGAAAACCTCGATTCAGCCGGTTGAAAGATGGCGCCGAGATCAGCTGCAATGGATTACAGAAATCGCGGCACCATGCCAGGGTTAGTGATGGTGCTCGTCGTTTTCCGAGGCCGCGTTTCCCTTGCTCTCAGTTTGATCTTGTTGCTCGACCTCACATTTTTTCATCATGGCGCGCGTTACTGGGTCGCTGGCATCCATCTCTTCTTTTGGTTTTTTTAAAAAGGCTTCACATTGCGGCTTTTTTGCCTGTTTGCGAACCTTGTCGGGGCTGTGGGCGCTCGTCGTTGTGCTAAACAGCAAAGCCAGAGCCAGGGTAGGCACTATTCGGATTAACATACATTCTCTCCTTTAGTACCAGGCACGAATGCCCAGCACAAATTGGGTATCTTCAATATCTTCACCGTGCGCTGCTGCAAAATCTGCCGTGTTGCCGTACTTCTTGCTCCAGTTGACACCGAGGTAAGGCGCAAACTCACGACGTATTTCATAGCGCAATCTCAAGCCCGCTTCGATATCAGCCAGACCGGAACCCACACCGATATCACGATCATTGTGGCCGTATGCGTTAAGCTCTACTTCCGGGCTCATGATCAGGCGCTGGGTGAACATAAATTCGTATTCTGCTTCTAGCCTCAAAGCAGTACGCCCTGAACCGCCGACAAACAGAGCTGCGTCTACCTCGAAGAGATAGGGGGCCAGCCCCTGGAGACCGATGACGCCCCACTCCCGGTCGGGCTCAGGTTTAAAATCCTTGCGGATACCCACCTGGACATCCCAGAAAGCAGAAACGGCACGGCTGTATAAGGCCTGAAGCTCCAGCTCTTCGCTCTCGTTATCGACGCGCTCGGCTTCTGCTTTGAGCCAGAACTTGTTCAGGTCGTAGCCGGCCCAAACCGAGCCTTCCAACACCAGTGGATCGTCGCCTTCCGTATCGCGTACTTCCAATTGGTCCAACTTTCCCATAATCAGAAAGGGGTCATCTTTACCGCCGGCGAGGGCTGCAGGACCAGTAAGTGCGAAGGCTCCCGCGATACAGAGCCAGATACGGTTGTACGTTAAAGTTTTCATGCGCGACCTCCTTTTTCCACCCGCACTTCACGCATCATGCCAGGCATGTGATAAAGCAAATGACAGTGGTAGGCCCAGCGACCCAAGGCATCGGCTGTTACCAAGTAACTGATGGAGGAACCGGGCTGAACAATCACCGTGTGTTTTCTCGGAATATAAGCGGCGTCACCGGTTTCCAGCTCACTCCACATACCATGCAGGTGAATGGGGTGAGTCATCATGGTGTCGTTAACGAGGGTAATGCGTACCCGCTCGCCGTAGGTCAGCCGTAGTGGCTCGGCGTCGGCAAACTTGATGCCGTCAACGGACCACATATAGCGACTCATATTGCCGGTCAGATGGAGCTGAATTTCGCGCTCGGGGTCTCGCTGATCGATCGTCGGATAGAGGTTTTTAATATCCCCGTAGGTGAGCACCTTTCTGCCGTAACGCTCTTGGTGATCACGTAAACCTACCCCGGGATCGTTCAAGCCATTCTGCGGTGCGGGCGCAAGCATATCGACATGTGGTCCGTATTCGGTCGAATCATGCTTTATGGGGCTATTGCTGCCCTCGCCTGCACT
>JBFHCW010000145.1:0-5960 GCA_041585035.1 Litorivivens sp. | reverse complement strand
GGGATCAGGGCAGTAATCATCAAGCACCAGAGTGCAGTAGTCATAGCAGGTTCCTTGTTATTGTGGCGTTTTAGTTATTAAGCACCCGACAATACGGGAGTCAGTTATTATTGATCGCGACACTCACCTCGGCAATCTCTGAAGGCAAGGTTTGGGTCAGGAATTTTAAACTGTTGCGTCGAACGCTCGCGTCGCTTGAAAAGTGCCCCTCAAAAAAGCTCGCCACCGCCAGCTGCGTAATCCAGTGTTGACGTATTGGGTTCATCGCTTTTGGCAGCGGATCCATTTCACACAACGGTGGCGGCTCGCGGGGTTCTACCCCCTCCTCGGGCGAGCCGATCTTTTCAAACCAGGTTTCTTCATTACTGCTTTCGATATTGGACTTCACCTGATCGCAGCCGATCTTGTCCGGGTTTTTCATCCAGCGCAGAAAGCGCGCCATATCGGCAAAGCCGGTGTGCGAAGCGCCCTCCACCGTCAACAGAATAGCGCCCGGCACCTGCAGCGTAGGCAGGGCGTTAGCCTTGTAGTCCACCAGCGCGTCAATCTCTGAAGCGATCATCATGTAGGGCAAGCGGCGCTGACTGTAAAAGCGCTCGGTAAAGGTAAAACTCGGACCGGCAATGGATACCGCGGCATCGACGCGCGGGTCATGCAGGCGCGGGTGAAAGGCGGTCATGGTGGTTGTCATGCCGCCGAGAGACAATCCAAACAGGCCAATGCGAGACTCATCGATGGCGCCCTCAAACAGATTGCCGGCGTCACTGTGCCAGCTCATCAGTTGATCCAGCAGGAAGGTGATATCGCCCGGCTGATTGACCACGTCCACAACATAGGGCTCGTCGGGCGCGTCATAATTGGTCAAGGGATAATCCATTGCCGCCACCACATAGCCCTTGCTCGCCATGTGCTCGGCCATATAGGCACCACCGGTCCGCATGGACATAAAGCCGTGGCTGTAAATCAATAAGGGCAGCGGCTCACTGGCGGCACGTCCTTCCTGCAACAGATCGCTCGGGTACCAGATGCGGGTTTTCAGGGTGCGCGAATCCGCGCCTTCAAACTCACCGTGAGGCTGACTGGGGCGGGTGGTGTCTTCCAGCGTGACATCAAAACTGGAGACCGCATACGTGCCGTCCTGCAGCCGACCGGCGCTTTCCAGCGATTCGTCGAGCGGCTCTGGTCGTTTGGAAAACGTGAGAAACAGCCCTCCGGCAACAATCACCAAGACCACAATCAGCAACAGACGTTTCACACGCTTCTCCCAAGCCCAGACATCAATACGGAAAAATAATGGGGGCTAGCCTACCACTTGCGTGAGACAAAACAAAAAAAGGGCGATTACAGCCGCGCGCCGTAACCGCCCAAGATCCAGAAAAGGTTTCGAATGACTTCTCTAGCCTTACTTTTCTACGAAGGCCCGTTCAATCACATAGTGGCCCAGGTAGCCGTTGCGAGACTCGCGAAAACCGCGCCCGTCGAGCAGGGCCGTCATATCCTTGAGCATCGACGGGCTGCCGCAGAGCATAAAGCGGTCATTCTCAAGGTCGGGTTCCGGCAAACCCACGTCGACAAATAGCTGCCCACTTTGCAGCAGATCCGTCAGCCGCCCCTGATTGCGAAAGCGCTCGCGCGTTACCGTGGGATAGTAGATGAGCTTCTGCTTTACCTCGTCGCCAAAAAACTCATTCTCCGGCAGTTCATGCGTCAGGTAATCGGCGTAGGCCAGTTCACTGGCGTAGCGCACGCCGTGACACAGAATGATCTTGTCAAAGCGCTCGTAGACCTCCGGGTCTTTAACGATGCTCATAAAGGGAGCCAGTCCGGTGCCGGTAGAAAACAGATACAGGTTGCGCCCCGGCAACAGGTGATCGGCCACCAGCGTGCCGGTGGGTTTGCGGCTGACGAAAATTTCGTCACCCACCTGAATATTCTGCAGCCGCGAGGTCAGCGGGCCGTCTGGCACTTTGATGCTGAGAAACTCCAGCTCTTCATCGTAGTTGGCACTGACGATACTGTAGGCGCGCAGCAGGGGCTTGCCCTCCACTGGCAGACCAATCATCACAAAGTGACCGTTTTCAAAACGCAGTCCGGTATCACGGCTGGTCTTGAAGCTGAACAGCGTGTCGTTCCAGTGGTGAACATTGGTTACCCGCTCTGTGACTAGGCTGGTCATTGCGATCTGTCTCTCATACGCCAAATGTGAGGGCCACTATAGACGCGCCACTAAACATCGGTAAAATGGATAATTCATATATCACTTACCTGAAAAACCGATTATGCGTTATACCCTGCGCCAGCTGGAGGTCTTTCTCGCCGCCGCCCACTACGAAAACATTACCCGGGCCGCGGGGCACCTCGCCATGAGCCAGTCAGCCGCCAGCGGCGCCCTGAAAGAGCTGGAGCAGCAGTTTGACGTGCAGCTGTTTGACCGGGTGGGAAAACGCCTGCAGATCAATGAGCTGGGCAGAACGCTGCGGCCGGAAGCCGAGAGCCTGTTAGAGCAGGCCAAGGCCTTCGAGCAGGCGCTGGCGCAACACACGGATATCGGCCAGATCAAGGTGGGTGCTACCCTGACCATCGGCAACTATCTGGCGGTGGGTATCGTCGCCCGTTACATGGCGGAGCAGCCCGGTGCCCGGGTCCATCTGGAGGTGGCCAACACCGAGGCCATTACCAGCAAGGTGCTGGATTTTGAGCTGGATATCGGCCTGATCGAGGGCGATTACCACCACCCGGATCTGGACATCATGCCCTGGCGGGACGACGAGCTGGTGGTCTTCTGCAGCCCTGACAATCCGCTAGCACACCGTGCACAGGTCAGCGATGCCGACCTGCTGGCCCAACCCTGGATTCTGCGCGAGCGCGGCTCAGGCACGCGCCAGGCCTTCGACCGGGCCATGCACGGCCTGCTGCCGCAGCTGCAAATCGCGTTGGAGCTTCAACACACCGAGGCCATCAAGCGGGCGGTAGAAGCCGATCTGGGGCTGGGCTGTTTGTCCGCGATCACGCTGCAAGATGCCTTCAGCCGGGGGCGTCTGGTACCCCTAACCACGGCGCCCAAGGATTTCCGGCGACATTTCTACTTTGTACTGCATAAACAGAAGTACCGCAGTGCCGGCATCCAGCGCTGGCTGGACCTGTGCCGGGAAGGGTAAACTCGGGCACACAACGACTTTCGATAATAAGGAACACTCATGATTACTCCCCTATACGCCGGTCTGTGCGGCATTCTGTTACTGGCCCTGTCTTCTCGCGTGGTGAATGGCCGTCGCGTTCACAAGGTCGGCCTCGGTGACGGTGGCAGCGAGGAATTGCAGCGACTGATTCGGGTTCAGGCGAACTTTGTCGAATACACGCCAATGATTCTGGTGCTGATTCTGCTGGTGGAACTGAACAACAACAGCGCGACAGTGGTACACGGGCTCGGCATTGCGCTGGTGGTATCGCGGGTACTGCACGCGGTTGGCCTGACAAGCTCAGCCGGCGCCACCCTGCCACGTTTTATTGGCACGTTGGGCACCTGGCTGACGCTGGCAATTGCCAGCTCCATCCTGCTGATGGACACCCTGCCCCAGTGATCCAATCTAGAGACTCAGCGCGTAGTGCAGACTGAAACCAGCGGAGAGACCCATGGGCCAAAAGGCGCTTTTTGTTCTGATCAATGTGCTTGGCGGTGTCGCCGTGCTGGGCAGCTACGTCTACGGCTTTAACGCTTACCCGGAGGCGGTCGGCGCGCTGTGGGGAGAGGTACCTGAAAGCCTGATTGGCGTGTATACCGGCAATATGTTTCTGGCGGCGAGCGGTTACCTGCTCGTCTTTGCCTACGTGCTCAGCCAGGTGCCGGCTGACACGCACACGGGTAATGGCGGCCTGCTGTTTGAGCGGCTTAATATGCTCTTTGGGGCGGTGTTGTTCTGCTCGGCGCTGTGGATGCCGCTGAGCTTCGCCATGCTGGACGCGCCGAATCAGGATTTGTGGTGGTGCATTCGCGCCGTGCTACTGACGACCGGCATCTCGGCCCTGCTGATTGGTCAGCAGCTATACCGCCACGCGGAGCAGCGTGGCGTGCTGTTCAAGGTTGCGCTGGCGGGCTACGTTTTTTTCTGCCTGCAAACCGCCGTGCTCGATGCGCTGATCTGGCCGGCCTTCTTTCCCATTTAACTGCCTTCCGTCGGGCCCGATTCCGGTTTGACGCCGGTGCCCAGCACCCGGGCCTTGGCGATCTCGAACTCCTCTTCGGTCAGCGCCCCGCTTTGCTTGAGCTCCTGCAGACGCTGCAGCTTGCCGACCGGGTCATCCGTAGCGACCTGTTCCGGCGATGACTTGTCGACCACCCCCAACCACTGCCCCAGCTTGCGCAGCACCAGCATGGCGCCGCGCCACAGTTTCGGCAGCATCCAGATAAGCAGCAGAATGAACAGCGCGAGCAGCACCAGAAACAGCACCGGATGGTTTAGCGCCGTCCACAGGCCAGCAAAGACAGCCACATCTTCGCCAATGGACGCGCCCCAGTTGGTAAAGGGCTCGGGTGACGTATTGATCATCACCCGGGAGCTGGCTTTGGCGGCGTGGGTGACGGTGGTGAGTGAACCGCCGAGCACACCGGCCGCGACCTGCAAGGCCGGTGTTATATCGCCGACGCTGCCCGCCGCCAGCAGCGCCCCGGCGGGAATGCGGATAAACGTGTGCAGAGAATCCCAGGCGGTATCGACTCCCGGAGTCTTGTCGGCAAAGAATTCCACACCGTACATCAGGCCCGCCGCCATCATGACCATCGGATCCTGCAGTACCTGCAAGCCCGGCGGCAGATCCATATTCCCGGTACTGCCGGCAAAGCCGAGCACTAGCATGGCGGCATAGAGATTCAGGCCCGATGCCCAGGCTACCCCCATACTCAGCGAGATCAGTGCGGCAACCTGTTCAAATTCGCTCACGACAACTCCTTTCTCTCAAAGCGACCGGGTTCAGCCGGCTCGCGGCAGGGTACGCAGCGCCGCCACGCACAGGGCAAAGGTCACCCATTCAAATATCAAGGCGCCAACGGTGTAGCCACTTAAATCGCCACCGGCCAGCACGCCAACCAGACGGCCGCTACCGATACCGCCTACTGCGACCACCTGCACCCACAGAGCCTTTTCAATATAGTCGCTGCGCAGAAAGCCGACGAGGGCAGAAATACCCACGGCAATTTGCAAACCACCGTACATAGCCCGCAGCTCTGCAAGCCCGGTTGCCGTCGCCGCCTCAACCCCGGCAATGGGACCGAGAAATTCAGGAAAAGCCAGGCAATACATGCCATAAGGAGTCCAGCCCACGGCCAGAACCAACAGTAAAATGCGAATTGCCATGCCGATACGCTCCATCTGTTCGAGATGAGCGAATCTTAACCCAGCGTAAGCAAATCACCACCCCTGACGGTGTTAGGATGCGGACACCCTAACCAATCAGCGAGTTTTCATGGCTGACCAGCACTATGACACCAGCCTGGCGGGGGAGTTTCCCGCCAACCCCGACTACGGCTCGGGCTGTTTCCGACGCCGAATACACCTGATTAATCAGCCGGGGCGCGTTGTCGCCGCGCTGGAAGACGACTGTCACGGTTTTCGCGTTACGCTGCATCACGATGGCGCCAGGATCACGGAGGTAGCAGCCGAAACCCTGCGCATCCCCTATAACACCTGCACCGGCGCGGCTGAACCGATCAAGGCCCTTAAAGGCATTGCCGTGGGCAGCGACGCCAAGGAGATCAACCGCCAGGTCAGCCCCTTCAGCAATTGCACGCATTTGTTCGACCTCAGTGTGCTGGCCATCGGCCACGCAGGCCGGGAGGACGCCGAGCGGCTTTACGAAGTAGAGGTAGCCGACGAAATTGACGGCGCCCCCGCGGAGGCGATTGTCTGGTGCAACGGCGAGGAAAAGCTGCGCTTTGTTACCCAGCAGTGGCAGATACTGGGGCC
>JBFHCW010000144.1:0-5975 GCA_041585035.1 Litorivivens sp. | reverse complement strand
AGCCTTCCTTGATCGCGACGACGTGAAACAGCAGTTGGTGGATATGGGTGTTTCTCCGACTGATGTTGACGCACGCATCAATGCGATGACCGCCGATGAGCTCGCTGAGCTGAATGCGAACTTGCAGGATGCTCCCGCCGGCGCCGGCTTGGTCGGTGTGGTTCTGACAATTTTTATTGTGTTTGTGATTACCGACGTGATTGGCGCGACGGATATCTTCCCCTTTATCCGTCCGGTTAACTGATCAGTCAACATTGGCTATGAACCTACGTCAAAAACTCGCCTCAAAGAGGCGAGTTTTTTTTCACCTGCTGATTGTGTCAATGGCTTTGGTCGTATCCGCCTGTGCCACGCTCAAGCCCGCCACGCCACCCGAGCATGACAGCGTCAGGCTCGATGTGCCCTTTGTAGAGCAGGAGGTGGCTCATTGTGGTCCGGCGGCGCTCACGTCTGCGTTGCAGTTTCGCGGTCAACAGGTAGCTATCGATGAACTGGTTCGCCAGGTTTACCTGCCCGGTCGGGAAGGATCGTTGACGCTGGAAATGACAGCTGCCGTTCGCCGTCAGGGTTTGTTGCCTTATCCCGCGCTGCCAACCCTGGACGCAGTGCTCGCTGAGCTGGACGCGGGCAATCCGGTGCTGGTCTTGCAGAATCTGTCCTTTAACTGGTGGCCGCAATGGCACTATGCGTTAGTGGTTGGCTATGAGGATGCCGGTGCAACCCTGTTATTGCATTCCGGTAAACAGGCCTTCTATGCATTACCTGCCCACACCTTTATGAAAACCTGGCGCCGCAGCGATTACTGGGGCCTGGTGCCGGTACCGCTGGGCGAATTCCCGGCAGCGGCAACCGCACTGTCGTATTTGTCACAGCTTGAGAAAATGCGCGAGACGGCCACGGTG
This sequence comes from Litorivivens sp., assembly GCA_041585035.1. Classification (GTDB taxonomy): domain Bacteria; phylum Pseudomonadota; class Gammaproteobacteria; order Pseudomonadales; family Spongiibacteraceae; genus Litorivivens. The sequence goes on along the minus strand of JBFHCW010000144.1, from coordinate 5,073 downwards.
TCTGACCGGCAGTATGAAAATGCCTTGTCAGAGGCCGCTGGGCGTTGGCCGCGCTCTGCGACGGCCCAGTTTATGATAGCCAATTATTTACAGGAAAAATCCCGCGACGGTGCACTGGCGTATTTTCAGAGAAGTCTGCAGTTGCAGCCGGGAAATGCGCTGGCCTGGAATAATTTCGCCTTTGCACTGGCTGACGCGGGGTGCCCGGTTACAGCCCAGCAGGCCATAAAGCGGGCCCGCACGCTGGCCCCCTTCGATAGCCGCCTGGAACACAGTGAAAACGAGTTGGCGGCAGACGCGGCTGGCAGCGAGCCCGGTCATTGCCCGTCCTGGCTGCCGGCCTACTGACCCCGTCTTTTTAATTGCCAGTGGGCGTCAAAGACGCCCGCCCTGTTTTGCCTTGGCAAAGGCCGCAGCCAGCGCATTGTTGTTTGCGGGTTCCTGCTGGCGAGGCTGCCTGGCTTTGCCGCCACCACTGCGGCGATTGTTATCGCGCGAGGCTTTATCCTGAGGTGTCGCCTTGTCGTCAAGGCGCATACTCAGGGCAATGCGTTTGCGCTGAACGTCGACATCGAGCACTTTTACTTTCACGATATCCCCGGCCTTAACGACCTCGCGCGGATCTTTGACAAACTGGTGTGACAGGGCAGAGATGTGCACCAGCCCGTCCTGATGGACACCGATATCCACAAAGGCCCCAAAATTAGTGACGTTCGTTACACAGCCTTCGAGAATCATGTCCGGCTGCAGGTCGCTGACTTTCTCGATGCCGTCCTTGAAGCTGGCAGTTTTGAACTCGGGGCGCGGGTCGCGACCGGGTTTGTCCAGTTCGCTGATAATGTCACGAATGGTTGGCAAGCCGAATTTATCATCCATAAATTGTTCGGGCTTGAGTCCGCGCAGGAACGTGCTGTCCCCAATCAGTGCACCAACCTGGCGACCGCACTGCTGCACGATTTTATCCACCACACTGTAGGACTCCGGGTGAACGGCTGAACTGTCCAGTGGGTTGTCGCCGTTCATAACGCGCAGAAAGCCCGCAGCCTGTTCAAAGGTTTTCTCACCCAGGCGCGGGACTTTTTTCAGGGATTCCCGATCCTTGAACATGCCATTTTCATCGCGGTATTGCACCAGGTTGGCGGCAATGCTGGCGTTAAGACCAGACACCCGTGTCAGTAGCGCCGGCGACGCTGTGTTCACATCAACGCCGACCGCGTTTACACAGTCTTCGACCACGGCATCGAGTGAGCGTGACAGGGCGGTCTGGGATACATCGTGCTGGTACTGGCCGACACCGATGGACTTGGGTTCTATCTTGACCAGTTCCGCCAAGGGATCCTGCAGGCGCCGGGCGATAGAAACAGCGCCGCGAATGGTGACATCAAGATCCGGGAATTCCTTGGCGGCATACTCTGAGGCTGAATAGATGGATGCGCCGGATTCGTTCACCATGACTTTGGTGGTGTTCAGTTCGGGGTGGGCCGACAGCAGATCGCCGACGAATTTGTCGGTTTCCCGGCTGGCGGTGCCGTTGCCGATGGCGATCAGTTCGATATTGTAGGTTTTGATCATCTTCAGCAGTACCGCACCGGCTTCGGCCAGTTTGTTTTGCGGTGGGTTGGGGAAGATGGCGCCGTGGTCCAGTACCTTGCCGGTGGCATCGATCACCGCCATTTTGACGCCGGTGCGCAAGCCGGGGTCCAGGCCAATGGTGGCGCGTGGCCCCGCCGGTGCTGCCAGCAGCAGGTCTTTCAGGTTAGAGGAGAACACCTGAATGGCGTCGGCCTCGGCGCTTTCGCGCAGCTGGCCCAGCAGATCAGTCTCGAGGTGTATGTACAGCTTGATCTTCCAAGTCCAGCGCACCACTTCGTTGAGCCACTTGTCGGCAGGACGGTTGGAGAAGCTGAGGTTCCAGTGGTCAGCGACCATGGCCTCGCAGGGGCTGGCGCTGTCTTCGTCACCGAGCTGGATGTTAAGGGAGAGAACGCCTTCATTGCGGCCACGGAACATGGCCAGCGCCCGGTGCGAGGGCGTGGTTTTGAGGGGTTCGCTGTGTTCGAAGTAGTCGCTGAACTTCTCGCCTTCCTTTTCTTTGCCGGTCATGACGGTCGCGGTAAGTCTGCCTTCTTCCCAAACAAAGTTGCGGAGCTTCTGGATCAGGTCCGCGTCCTCGGCAAAACGCTCCATCAGAATGTACTTGGCACCATCGAGGGCGTCTTTGCTGCTTTCAATTTTGTGCTCGGGGTTGAGGTAGGCTGCGGCCTCGGTCTCCGGGTCGAGCTCGGGGTTGCTCAGCAGGGCGTCAGCCAGTGGTTCGAGTCCGGCCTCAATGGCAATCTGCCCTTTGGTGCGGCGCTTGGGCTTGTAGGGGAGATAGAGGTCTTCCAGTCGGCTTTTGGTGTCGGCCTCAATGATCTTCTGCTCGAGTTCCGGGGTGAGCTTGTCCTGCTCGCGGATGCTGCTGAGGATGGCTTCGCGGCGGTCCTCCAGTTCTCGCAGGTAGCCCAGCCGACTCTCCAGATCGCGCATTTGCGTGTCGTCCAGGCCGCCGGTGACTTCCTTACGGTAGCGGGCAATAAACGGCACGGTGGCGCCTTCGTCCAATAATTGAACAGCCGCTTCAACGTTGCGTAATGCGGTGTTCAGTTCCTGGGCAATGGTCTGGAGAATTTGCTTCATTCGTGTACAACCTGAGTCTTATTCGTTAAGGGAGCGCCGCATTATGCAGAAAGTGCTGCGTTGCCGCGAGTCTTGACAGCGGCGTAGTGTGAAGTCTTGCGGAGGCGGGGCAGCGTTAGGACAAATCGGCGGTCAAGGAGTCGAACAGCTCGCAGCAGTCGTCGTAGAAACTGCGGTAATCCTCGGTGAGATGAGGGGCGATCAGTGACATGACCTGAAACACGCCCTGATGGATCTGCAGCTGCTCGGGCGAATTGTTGTTGCGTAGCACGTCGTAGTTCAGCCAGAAGGTCACCTGCATGGCCACAGCCTCGCTCAGGCGAGCCAGCTGGCCTTCGTCCAATGCGAGAACGTCGCGCGCTATCAGGGGGCGGGCAACTGCCTGTGCGGCGGTCACTTTTTGCGCAAGCAAGCGGCGAAAGCGTTTTTCAATAGCGGGGTAGCGCTGCAGGATGTCATTCAGGTTTCGGTAAAAATAGCGCTGCTTGTAGGTCTCCTCGAACACGATATAGAGGTAGAACCAGGCGTCATCAGGTTTCAGAATCTGGCTGATGGGGGCGTTCAGTATATCGCTGAGTTCATTGTGAAAACGGTCGTAGAGGGCACCGATGATGTCTTCCTTGCCCTTGAAATGGTAGTAGAGATTGCCGGGACTGATATCCAGCTCGTTGGCAATATCTACCGTCGTGACGTTCGGTTCGCCTTCGATGTTGAACAGTTCGAGGCTGGTTTGCAGGATTCGATCGCGGGTTTTCATGGATGTCCGGTCAGACTGTCAGCACTTTGAAAGTGACATGTTAACGTGTGACTGTCCATAAAATCTGCCCATAAAAAAAGGGCGACTTGTGTCGCCCTCTCTCGTGCTGGCAGGTAGCTGTCTTACTCGGCAGCGGCCTTGCTAGCAGAGGCTCGCTTGGCAGGCGCCTTTTTCGGTGCGGCTGACAGCGAATTCACTTTCTTGGCCAGTGCATCGACTTTCTTTTCCAGGCGCTCAAAGTCTTCAACGCTTACGCCACCGAAGCCCAGATTGGCGCGAACTTTATTGATACGCTCTTCCAGAGAAGTGGCAGTGCCCTTTCCTTTGCTGGCTACGTCGTCAATTGCAGTGCGAGCCTGTGACTCCAGATTGCGTCCCTTTTCAACCAGCTCAGTGAACAGGCGCGGAGTTTCCTTGCTTGCCTGCTCGTAACGCTCTTGCGCTTCATCGAAAGCGCGACCGTAGGCACCGAGGCCGGCCAGCCAGATATTTTTGGCTACATCACTAACTTCTTTCAGTTGAGATTTCTCTTTGCTCATGGCAATTCTCCCAAAACACTAAGTGTATACGTTGCGTTGCTTGCATCAGGCTTGATGTAAAAAAGCACGGTGGTCCAGAAGACACACCGTGCAAAAAAAGACCTGATGGGTTACCTGATCACTCAGGTGCGAAAGCCTTAGGCTTCCGCAGTAGCGTTTTCGCTTTTGCGAGAGCTGATGCGCTCTTTCAGCTTCTCGACAGAGCTTTTAACTGCTTCAACTTGCTCGTCAACCAGCGCTTTCGGCTTGGCAGCCAGCTCTTCAAACTTGGATTGAGCGTCAGACTGAACTTTCTCGCCGCGCTTAACCAGGTCGGCAAAGATTTCAGAACGCTTTTCTACCAGTGATTGTACTTTGCCAGTGCTTTCCTTGTAGGATTGCTGTGCTTTCTCGGCAACTTCCTGACCTTGTTCCAGTGCTTTACCAGCCAGACCCAGTTGGGCCAGGAAAACGTCGCGAGCCAGTTCGTTGGCTTTTTCGAAAGTGCTCTTGGTTTCGGCTTGCTTCTTGCTCATTTGCATACACCTCTTGGTCATTGGTTTATCACGGGCTCAGATCGTGGCAGTACGACCTATCTCCTGCACCGCTTTCTGAAGCTGGGGCCAACTGTACGGAGAAAAATTAGAATAAACATACTAAAAAGCGATATTTCTGATTTGGCTAAAAAATAACCATCGCGGGGCTTGTACGTATGCCATCCGAGTGTGAAATAGGTTTTGATATTCCCTCACTGCTACGGTTATAGTCGAGACAGCGCTTCAAGCACATAACCATTAGAACACTGCGTAGTATGGAGAGCCTGATGAAAAAAACGCCTGCCCACACGGGTCCGAACCTGTTTTCCGCCATTCTTGAACTGCGCGCCTTTCTTGAGGCTAGTGCAGCGGCTTCATTTCAGCCGATGCTGAGAAGTATCGCCAAAGGCGATGGTCAGCCGGTGATCGTGGTTCCTGCTTTTATGACCGGTGACGGTGGCACCGCTCTGCTGCGCCGTTATCTGAATGCAGCCGGATTTAACAGCTACGGCTGGAGGCAGGGCCGGAACACGGGTATTCGTCAGGCGTTTCTCGATAACCTGCTGAAACAGGTCCGGGAAGT
>JBFHCW010000143.1:0-6014 GCA_041585035.1 Litorivivens sp. | reverse complement strand
GGGGTGGGCAGTCTGGATATCATTGCCCAGGGGCGGCTGGATTTCGAGGCGCCGGACGAGGTTCGCTTTCCTTGCCTGCGCCTGGCCCGCGAGGCGGTCGAACGTGGTGGCACCTCGGCCATTTTGCTGAATGCGGCCAATGAAGTGGCCGTGGCGGCGTTTCTCGCGGGGGAGCTGGCCTTTCCAGCTATCCCGGAAGTGATTGAATCGGTGATGAATTCTGTCGCCGTCGTTGAACCGAACAGCCTTGATGCGGTCAAATTGGCGGATCGCGAAGCCCGCGCCGCGGCCGTCGCCGACGTTAAGCGCAGACAGGCAGAGAACACGTAATGCTCGATACCTTACAGACAGTACTCGCTTTCGTTGTCACGCTCAGCATTCTGGTGGCAGTGCATGAGTTCGGCCATTTCTGGGTGGCGCGGCGTTGCGGCGTCAAAGTACTGCGCTTCTCTATTGGTTTTGGAAAACCCCTGATCAGCTGGCGCGACCGGCACGATACCGAATTTGCTGTGGCCGGCATCCCGCTGGGTGGCTATGTAAAAATGCTGGATGAGCGTGAAGGTGAAGTGCCGCCCGAAGAGGCGCACCTGGCCTTTAATCGGCAATCTCCCGGCAAGCGCATTGCCATTGCCGCCGCCGGACCCGTTGCCAACTTTGTTCTGGCGGTACTGGTTTACTGGCTGGTGTTTATGGGCGGCACCCAGGGAGTTGCACCACTGGTCGGCGACGTGGAGCAGGGCTCACTGGCGCAGCAGGCTGGTCTGGTGGCGGGGCAGGAGATTGTCTCGGTCGATGGCAAGGCAACACCCACCTGGGAACAGCTGAGTATCCGCTTGCTGGAGCGGGTCGGAGAGACGGGCGAATTGTCCATCGCCGCCAAATATCCCGAATCTGACCTGATTTACGAATCGACCATTATTCTCGATGGCTGGATGAAAGGTGTGGCCGAGCCGGATCCTATCGCGGGTCTGGGGCTGGAGCTGTATCGCCCCAAGGTCGACCCGGTTATTAGCGAAGTGGTTGCCGACAGCGCGGCCGAGCGTGCCGGTATCGAGGCGGGTGACCGTCTGGTATCCGCTGACGGCGAGGCAATCGATGACTGGATGGCCTGGGTCGAGTACGTAAAAGCACGCGCAGAAACCCCCATCGAGCTGGAATTCGAACGCAATGGCCAGCTGCAGAGCACAACGATTACCCCTGCAGGTCGCAATTCGGAAGGTGATCGAGTGGGCTTTGTCGGCATGGCAGTGGTGCCTCCGCCTCCGCTGCCGGAAAAATGGTTTCGCGAGTATCACTACGGTCCGGTGGAGGCCTTTATTGCCGCCAGTCACAAGACGGTACATATGAGCGTTTTTACCGTTGAGTCGATCTATAAAATGATTACCGGGCTGCTCTCACCAAAAAACTTGAGTGGGCCCATAACCATTGCTAAAGTGGCCGGCGCCTCGGCCGAGTACGGCCTGTCGGCCTGGCTTAACCTGCTGGCGTTGCTCAGCATCAGCCTGGCTGTTCTCAATCTGCTGCCGGTCCCCGTTCTCGATGGGGGACATATCGTCTACGGCCTGATTGAGCTCGTATCCGGGCGCCCGGTTACAGAAAAAGTACAGATGGTGGCCAATCAGGTGGGCCTCGCGATGGTGGTCTGCCTGATGGTGTTTGCCTTGTACAACGATGTATTGCGCCTGTGAGCCCTGGGGCTTTCAGAATAATGAGTAAGTAGCTGCTGCGCCATGCGGTAGCCAAGGACTATTGGTGTTCTCAAAGATTGTGAAGCATTTCGTATTCTGTGTGCTGCTGGCAGCAGCGACTTCTGCGTGGGCGGTCGAACGCTTTGTCGTGAACGATATCCGCGTAGAGGGCTTGCAGCGTATCTCGCCGGATACGGTGTTTGCGGCACTGCCGCTGAACGTGGGCGACCGGATCAGTGAAGAGAGCCTGGCTCACGCCGCTCGTTCGCTGTTTCGAAGCGGCAACTTTGACGATATCAAAATCGGTCGCGAAGGCGATGTGCTGGTTGTGATTGTGGCCGAACGGCCCTCGATCAGCGAAATCAACATCGACGGCAACAAGGCGATCAAGACCGAGGCTTTGCTCGATGGCTTGAAAAACGCCGGGCTGGCCGAAGGGCAGGTGTTCAAGCGCTCTACGCTGGAAGGCATGCGCATGGAGCTGACCCGCCAGTATGTTTCTCAAGGGCGTTATGACGCCTCTATTGAAACCGACGTGATCGCCCAGCCACGCAACCGGGTCGCAGTCAGCATTCACGTCAATGAAGGCAGCACGGCGGCCATCAAGCACATCAATATCGTGGGTAATCACGCTTACCCCGATGATACCCTGCTCGACGAATTCGAACTCAAGCCCAGCGGCTTGTTCAGCTGGATCACCAGCAGCGACAAATACGCCCGTGAAAAGCTGAAAGGCGATCTGGAAAAGCTGAGTTCCTGGTATCTGGATCGGGGCTATATCAAGTTTAATATCGACTCCACCCAGGTGGCGATCAGCCCGGACAAGGAAGCGGTCTATATCACCGCCAATATTTCCGAGGGTGAGGTCTATAAGGTCGGCAAGGTTGAATTGTCCGGTGATGTGGTTCTGCCGGAAGATCAGCTGACGCCCTTCCTGCTGCCTAAACCTGAGGAAACCTTTTCTCAGGCCAAGGTAACCGGCACAGAAGAGCTGCTGACCAAGCGTCTTGGTAACGACGGCTACAACTTCGCTCGGGTATCGGGTATTCCGGAAATCAATGAAGAAGAAAAGGTAGTTGATCTGAAGTTCTTTATTGATCCGGGCAAGCGCACCTACGTGCGCCGTGTGGATTTTTCCGGCAACCACCGTACCTCCGATGAAGTGCTGCGACGTGAAATGCGGCAGATGGAATCGGCACCGGCGTCACAGTCCAATATTGAACTGTCGCGGATTCGTCTGGAGCGCCTGGGCTTCTTTAAAGAGGCCAAGGTGGAAACCCGCGAAGTGCCGGGCACCGACGACATGATCGACCTGGAATATGTGGTTGAAGAGCAGAGCTCCGGTTCGTTGGCCGCCAGTGTCGGCTTTTCTCAGGACAGCGGTCTGATACTGGGCGCCAATATCCAGCAGAACAATTTCTTCGGTACCGGCAAGCAGGTGGGTATTGGCCTGTCGCGCTCTGACTTCCTGACCAATGTCAGCTTCAACTACATGGAGCCTTACTACACCGAAGACGGTGTGAGTCGTGGTTTCAGTGTGTACTACCGCAAAGCGGATCTGGACGAAGTCAATATCGCCAGCTACACCACCAATACGGCGGGTGCGGCATTGAACTTCAGCTACCCACTGTCAGAAATTCAGCGTCTGGGCTTCAGCCTCGGCTTTGCCAATACCGAAATAGAAGCGGGTATTGGCGCGGTGCAGGAAATCAAATCCAGCCCGCGTTTCTTTGAAACAGTGAATCAGTTCTATCAGTCAAATTTTGACAGCTCCACGGGCACTTATACTGGCCCCGAAACCCTACAGCCGATCAGCGCCTTACCAACCGGCGCATCACCATCGGGTGAACCCGGTTTCCTGGATCTGTACGGGGATGAATTCAACAATTACACCGTGTCCACCAACTGGCGCCGCTCGACCCTGAACCGCGGCCTGCTGGCAACCCGGGGTACCTCCCAGACTCTGTCGCTGGAAGTTGCACTGCCGGGTTCGGATACCGAGTACTACAAGGTCATGTTTAATGGTCAGGCCTATGTGCCGCTGATCAATGACTTTGTGCTGCGCTTCAAAACCGAGCTGGGTTACGGTGACGGCTACGGCGATCTCGAAGAGCTGCCGTTCTTCGAGAACTTCTACGCCGGCGGTTTTGGCTCGATTCGTGGCTACAAGAGCAACACCCTTGGGCCACACAGTACGCCGGCACAGATTTACCGTGTGTCTCAAGCAGCCACAGCGGTTGACGGCAGCGGCAATGCAACCGCACTGTCCAATGAGTTGGGCTATGTGCTTGACCCGGCAACTGGCCAATTGATCACAACCCCCTTCGAGCGCGATACCGACCCCTTCGGTGGTAACGTGTTGATTGAGGCGAGTATCGAGCTGCTGGTGCCACTGCCCTTTGTGAAAGACCAGCGCTCAGTCCGCTCCGGCTTTTTCTTTGATGCGGGTAATGTATTCAGTTCGAGCTGTAGTTCCACCCAGCTCAACTGTTCGAGTGTGGATTTGTCGAAACTGCGTTATTCTGCGGGCTTTGGTCTGACCTGGATTACAGGTATGGGGCCACTGACGTTCAGTCTGGCGCGAGCACTTAACGACGAAGCCATCGACGAGACCGAGGTGTTCCAGTTCTCGCTGGGACGCACCTTCTAATAGAGTTGTAACGAAATAACATCGGGAGAAGTATTGTGTTGAAATTGAAAACTGTCGCCTTTTCGCTGCTGCTGGCCATGGCTGCCAGCGCGTCACTGGCCGCAGAGAGCATTGTGGTATTGGACGTTCAGGCCGCTATTCTGAACAGCGACAAGGCTCAGGAGCGTCTGAAGGCCATGCGTGAAGAAAAGGAATTCAAGGCCAACCTGAAGGAAGTCGAAAAACTGCAGGAAGAGCACAACAACCTGGTCGCCAAGCTGAAGAAAGACAGCGCAGTGATGAACCAGGAACAGCTGCAGGCGCAGACCCAGAAAATCAGCGAAAAGCGTTCTGACATCGAGCACGTTTACCGCAAGCTTAAAGCGGCCGAGCAGAAGCTGGTACAGGAAGTGGTTCAGGAACTGGGACCGAAACTGCAGGAAGTCGTCAACAAGATGATCAAGGATGACGACATCGGCATGATCCTCGACGCCAAAGCGACCCTGCACGTGACCAACGCCTACAACATTACTTCCAAGGTTACCGACAAGATCAATCAGGCCAAGTAATCCATGAGCGTGTCCTCGACCCTAACCCTGGGTGAACTGGCAGCGAAGCTGCAACTGGAGTGTGTCGGGGACACGAGTCTCGAGATTCGGGGGTTGGCGACGCTGGCCTCGGCCGGGGAGGGCGATCTTACCTTTCTGGCCAACCCCAAATACCGCAAACAGCTGGCCGATACCCGTGCCTCGGCGGTCATTCTGCATCGCGATCTGGCCGAGCAAACTTCTTTGCCTGCTCTGATTTCCGATAATCCCTATCTCGCCTTTGCCCGCGCCAGTGCGCTGTTTGACGATACGCCTCGCTTGGCGGGTGTGCACCCCAGTGCGGTAGTGGCGGCTTCTGCGAGCCTCGCGGAGGGCGTCAGTATCGGTGCCAACGCGGTAGTGGGTGAACACTGCGTCATTGGGGAGGGTACTACCCTCCATCCGGGCGTGGTGTTATCGGATTACGTAGAAATTGGCCCGCGCTGTGTGGTCTTCCCCAACGTCAGTATCTACCATCGGGTTATCATTGGCAGCGATGCGCGGATTCATTCCGGCGTGGTCATCGGGGCTGATGGTTTTGGTTTTGCACCCGATCAAGGGGCCTGGACCAAAATTTTTCAGCTGGGCGGAGTACGCATTGGCGATCGGGTAGAAATTGGTGCCGGCACCACGATTGATCGCGGTGCCCTTGACGATACGGTCATCGGTAACGATGTGATTTTTGATAGCCAGATCCTGATTGCCCACAATGTGGTGATTGGCGATGGCTGCGCCTTTGCCGGTCGTGCGGCGGTTGCAGGTAGTACCACGATTGGCCGCAATTGCACCATCGGCGGCGGTGCCGGTATTGTCGGGCATCTAACGGTAGCAGATCGGGTTCACGTGACAGCCTGCACGCTGGTGACCAAGTCGATCACCGAGCCGGGTGTGTCCTATTCATCGGGAACCCCGATGATGCCGACCGGCGACTGGCGCCGCAGTGCGGTGCGTTTTGCGCAGCTCGATACACTGAATAAACGCCTTGGCGATATAGAAAAATTGTTTAAAGAAACCTCTGGGAAATAAACCTTCATGTTGATGGATGTAAATGAAATTCGGGAGTACCTCCCGCACCGCTATCCCTTTTTGTTAGTGGATCGTGTGGTTGAG
>JBFHCW010000142.1:0-6027 GCA_041585035.1 Litorivivens sp. | reverse complement strand
TCAGGCTGAAACCAGCTGTTTGAGGCTTTTCAGGGGGTAAACGTCGAATCGAACCGCCTTACCCTTGATCGCAAAACCGGGCTCGCGACCAGCAAGAGGAGGCGCTTTCGCGCCTCGCTTGACCACCACCCGATAGTCGGCGCTGGCCAGAGCCGCATCAAGCAGCATCTCGCCCTCATCACCGTGACCCAGCAGACTCTGAAATAACTGCATATCTTTTTTGGCCAACGCCGATTTGCCCGACGCCGCAAACATCGGGTCTAGGTACACCACATCGGCCCGGTTCCTTGCCAGATAATCGCAGGCATCGAGGTTGCTCAGGCTAACTCGCTCGGCCAGGCCCGCTAGCTCGGGCTCAGCGCGCAGCCGGGCGAGCGCGTTGTCCAGCAACGCACAAACTATGGGATTTTGCTCGACCATCACCACCGCCAGACCGCGGGATAGCAAAATCCCACTGTCGCGACCAAGGCCGGCCGTGGCGTCAATCACCGAGGGTTTTCCTGACAGGTTACCGGTAACCGCCTTCACCAGCAGCTCGGGGCCTTGTCGACGCTGTTGAAGTGCGCGCACAAAATCAACCGCCACCGGATGCTCCCGACAACCCGCTCGCCCCAGACTCAGAACACCGTCGCGCCAGTAAAGACACAGTGTATTGGCGGGAAGTAAATCCTCGTCGGCCAACACATCAAGGTTGAGCTGTTCAACAACCTGCCGGCATTCCGCTGAAGGATTGCCCTGACAGACCAGCGCCTCAGGAGCGAAAGCGGATCTGGAAGCGTTTGCCATCGCGCGGCTGCCCAAGAAAATCGACAAACAGTTCAAACAGCGGGCCAGGAGGTGGCTCAGCGGTCATGTCCACATCAGCACGTCCCTGCAGCGTTAATGTTGCAGTGCCCGACAGGCGCAAGGTGTTGTCCGGCGTCACAGAAACCAGCACCTTGCCCTTATCACAGCTGAGGCTGCCTCGAATATCACTAAGCGCTGGCAGGCTCTGCCCTTCCAGCGCAGACAGAATCAGCTCACCGTCAAGTTCCGTGCAGCGGCCATCGAGGAAAGAGGCCTGATCGATATCCAGCCCGATGTCGGCATCGATACCCAGGCCCGGCAATCCCAGCAATTGGCGAAGGCTTTCAAATTGACTGCTGGCCTCCACAGACGACACGGTCAGCGCGCCGCCACTGCCGCCAAGCCGGCCTTCGGCTGCTACCGGCGCTGCGACCTGCAAGGCCAATGGTGTGCCGGCGAACAGTCCGCCAAGCGAGGGGCGGGCTGATACGCCTTGCAGACGAATGCCATTTACCTGCACCCAATCCGTGCGAATTTTGAAAAGCGAGCCCGACAGAGGCGCATGAGCAATTCCCTCAGGCAATGACACCAGTCGAGAGATCAGCGATGCCGGAAAAGTCAGCGGAAGCGCAATCAGAAAAGCGAGACCAAAGGCCAACAGCGCGCGTTTGACGGTCACAGTGATGCCCCCAGCGTCATACGCACCGATACCTGTCCCGGCTGGGGCAGCTGCCCCATCGTCAGCGACTCAATAACAAGCCCCTGCTCCTGCATCTGGTGCAGATAGCGCAGTAGGTTCTGGTAATTGGCGTCGGCAAAAAAGACGTTGAACCGCTGCTCTCCGCCCGGCTCAATACGCGACAGCGCAAGCCCGAGGCTCGCAGCAGCGCGGGTGATTTTCTGCTCCGGCGAGCCACGCAAGCGCCCACCCGAATTGCGACCGGAACGCCGGTAGTGCTCAATTTTTGCAGCGGCGCCCTGCATCCATTCAAGGGTGTTCTGCCGGGCGGTCAGGCGCTGCTGTTCACTCGCACGCCAATCCAGCAGAGGCTCCCAAATCAGAGCCCAGATCAGCAGCGGCACGCCAATCACCAGCGCGCCATAAACGATTTGGCGCTCTCGCGGGGTGCGCTGGGTCATCCGCCAGTCAATTTCACGCCAGTTCATTATCCTTCCTCCCGGGTGAGCGTTAACTGGCCAGCAACCCGTTCACCATTCTGGCGAAAGGTGCCGCGACTGACCGACAGGCCCTGCCCTTGCAGGGCATTACTAAAACTGTCGATTGCGCCGTAGTTGGCCGCATCAACGGTCAACCGCAAACTGGTACCTGCTCCCTGATACAACAACTGACTGATCTGGATATCGGACTGCCCACTGAAGGCCGTGGCAACCGGCGCCAACAATGGCAGCAACCCACCTTCCCCCTGCTGACCTTCGAGGGCATTGAGCTGGCTTTTCATCTGGCTGCGCGCGTTCACCACCCGGCGGGCAGCAGGAAAGGTTTTGCGATAGAGATCTTCTGCCGCCTGATCGTATTGGTCCGCCTGCGCACCGATCTGCAGGGCGCTCAAGGCCAGCCAAGCCCAGTGCAGAGCAAGGACCAACACGGCAGCAATCGCCGGCCAACGCATCAACGCGAGTGCGTCTTTGACCGGATCATGCAGTGCAAAGCGCCCCTGACACAGGTTAACTTCGTCGTTTTCGCTGTGCTGAGCCAGGGCTTCCAGCAGCGTGCTTTCACTGCCATCTACCGCCACCTGCGTCAGTGAAGACTCGTCCAGGGCTTGCAGTGCCAGCCAGTCCTCGGCCAGCACCGTTTCGAGCGAGGCCGCAGCGCCGGGCAATTTCGCAATAACACGATCGGCGGTTTTAACAAGTACACCGCTTCGCAACAGCGCATAGTCGGGCATCACCCGGCGAATGCGCATTCCCGATTGCTGCAAAAACTTGTGCCAACGGGACATTCGCTCGCGCTCAACCACCCACACCCGGCAAGGTGTATTGGCCCGAATACGCTCGTGGGCATAGTGCACCGCCTCAAGCTCGCAACTGAGGCGGTCTTCAATCTGATAGGGCAAGGCGGAAACGGCGGCCGCTCCGGCAACCGGCAGGGTGACAGAAAACTGAACAACGTCCTCACCCGGCACCAGCACAGTTACCGGCGTTTGTCGGCTCAGATGCTTGAGGTGCTCAAGATCTGCTGTAAGCTGACCGTGCTCAAGCACACGCCCCTCATTCCACAGCAGCCATTCACCCGCATCCTCTGTGCGCAGGGCCAGTAACAGTACGGCGCTCAAAACAGTTCTCCATAACGCCGCGCCAGAAGGCTGGCTTTGTTGTCATCCAGTTTCATCAGGGATTGCAGATTAAACCGCGTATCGAAGTATAAAACGTTAATTGTGGCACGAAAGAAGGCAGACTGAACAGCCAAGGTCGTCCGGTAGTCTTCAGGTATTTCCTTGCCCGCCAGCAGCGGATCAGCCAACAACTGATCAACACTTTCCCAACCGTTCTCTGGCCGCTGCTCTAGCAGAGCCCGCGCACCATCTTGTGAAATAGCGCCATTCAGTAACGCCACCAGCAAGGGAGCCTGTTCGGGGGTGAGGGTATTGACGTTGACGGCAGAGTCGGTGACCGGCAAGACGCAAAGCATCTCATCCAATATCGCCTGCTCCTGAGCGCTTAGCTCCACCATCAGGTTCAACTCTGTCACGCTGACCATCAATTGGTTGGCGCTTTGCAGCGGCTGCTCGCGATCGCTGTAGACCAGGTCTTCCGCTCCGTTCAGGCCATTGGGCTGAAAGTCCGCATCGATCCAGTCCTGAATCCGCTCGCGCAACAGTTCCGCCCGAGGCTGTTCAAAACCCAACAAACCCAACAAGGCGACAAACTGCTTTTGGCTGGCCGTTGGTGCCGGTTCCGCTTCACCGGGCGTGCGCATAACCAGCAGGTTGTTCACATTCAGGCAGGCCTGGGCATCGCGAATACGGCCCTGCAGCATACCGCCGTCAATGGGAAATACCGCATCTTCGGTGGCCCAGGGCTGCCCCCGGTGAACCGGCTTGCCCGATTCAAGCTGCTCTAACAGCGTGCGCGCCAGCTGTTCTCCGCCGAGGCTATACCAGTAGGCCTGGGTATTCTGACGCTGGTTATCCAGCCGCTTCACATTGAACCGCAACTGTTCGGTAATCTGAACCGCGACAATCGACAGTGTCGCCACTACCAGCAGCACGAAGATAATCGCTGCCCCGCGCTCAGCCTGCTTCATCGTTGACTCCAGGCAAGAGTGCAATCAGCTCAACCACCCCCCAACGCCGGGTTTCCAGGCGCAGGGAAACCGCCAGCGGTAACGACAGCGAGTCTTCCGTTGTACTTACCTGTTCGGGGGGCCACTGTCGCTCCCATTTCTGGCCGCTGAAAAAACCAAAGCTCGCGGCGACCACATCACTGGCCAAGCGCTGCTTGCGCCACCGTGTCGCGTTAATCGGATCCGGCACCGCCGCGCTGTAACGTATTAATGCCCCATCTTCCAGCGCATAGCGAACCCGCTCCAGCGCACTGCTCAGCGTTTCACCGGGCAGCTGGCGCCGGCCATCACGGGTAAACTCCAGCAAAAACTGCTCGCCTTCGGCGAAGCTTTGAATCGGTGCCAACTGCCGCTCGCCATAGAGATCCCTTCCCTTGCGATTCAAGGTCTGCTCCAGATCGCGACGCACCAGCGTTAGCGAAAGGCCGAGCTCTTCGAGGTTGGCGCTACTGACGCGCAGATGCTTCTGGTTTTCCAGCGAGGTACCGAGCAAGGTACTGGCCAGCACCGCCAGCACGGCGAGAATCGCAATGGCGATCAGCAATTCAATCAGGGTCAGACCGACGGCGCGCTTGAGGGATCGCATCATAGGGCGGGCTTCCCGGCAAAGGCGCTCAGGCTCGCCAGCGGCGGCTCCTCAGGATCATCCCGAACATCCAGATCAAGGCGCAGGATCGCTTCGGTATCGGTTTTGGATACCTGCAACTCCCAATAATACTGATAGGGTCCCTGCACCGCCTTGCCATTGTCATTGGCAACACGTCCTTCCAGTTGCGCCATGGCCATCTGGTTATGGGCCAGCAACATGGCAAATTGACGCCGCGCCAGTTCATCTACATGTGTCGCGCTACCGCCAATCACCTTGGCCAGAGACACGGCCCCAACGGCAAACAGCAGCAAGGCCACCATGATTTCAAGCAAGGTAAAGCCGCGCTGCTTCATGATTGCGGCTCCAATGTCAGGCTATCCGTGAGCTGAAACTCGGCGTCGGTATTGAGGTGAGTAATCACCAACTGAAAGGGGGACACCTGCCCGTCGTTGGTAAACAGAATCTGGGGAGCTTCGTAGTCCTGAGTCAGGTTCAGCCGTTTGGATTCGGTTTCCAGAAACATGGGGAAGTCCGCAGCGCGTTTCTGCAGGGACTTAAGACGCTTGTCGGCTACCACACTCCAGCCGTCCTCATTGCGACGCAGCAGTTCAGGCCGCCCTTGTCGCCAGACAATGCCGTGGGTGAGCCCACTGAACACCGCTTCCTGGCGGGCGTAGCGAAACAGAGCGACCATGCGTTCAGCCATGGTGCGCACCTCACGCTGCCCGTTATCAGAGGGCAGCGTCAGTACCGCAACCGTGCTCATCAGGCCAATAATCAACACCACCAGCAGGATTTCCAGTAGGGTCAGACCCCGCTGGCGGCCTGGAATCAGTCCTGCGCGATTACCAGTTGCCGATATCACTGGCCAGACCTTCTCCACCTTCATCGCCATCGGCGCCAGTGGAATAAAGATCGAAGGGGCCGTGCTCTCCCGGTTGCAGATACTGGTACTGGTTACCCCAAGGGTCCTGCGGCAACCGCTTGATATAACCGTCGCTGCGGTAGTTGCGCGGCTCCGGTGAAGACGTCGGTTTGTTTACCAGCGCGTCCAAGCCCTGATCTGTCGTGGGATAGCTGTGATTGTCCAGCTTGTACATGTCCAGCGCCTGCTCCAGCATCGCGATATCGGCGCGAGCTTTTTCCACCATGGCGCGGTCCTGATTCTGAAGTACGTTGGGCGCCACGATGGACACCAGCAAGCCCAGAATGACGATAACGACCATGATTTCCAGCAGGGTAAAACCCGCCGCACGCTGCAGTCTGACTGTATTCACACTCACCTCTTAACGCTCCGCATTCAAAAACCGGAAAGATTGTTCAATTGAAGTATGGGTAGCAGTAT
>JBFHCW010000141.1:0-6059 GCA_041585035.1 Litorivivens sp. | reverse complement strand
TGCTCGGCGTCGAGCCGCAGGCCATTCATGCGTGGTACCTGGGCATCTATGTCGACGCTGTCGAGTGGGTTGAGATGCCGAATACACTGGGCATGTCGCAATATGCCGACGGCGGTTTGATGGCGTCCAAACCCTATATCGCCTCCGGTAAATACATACAGCGCATGAGCAATTACTGCGACCAGTGTCGCTACAAACCGGACAAGCGCAGCGGTGAAGATGCCTGTCCCTTTACTGTTCTGTACTGGGATTTTCTCATGCGCCATGAGAAAACGTTCAGCAAGCACCCGCGTATGGCGCTGCAGTGTCGCAATCTGACGCGCATCAAACCACAGGAAAAGTCAGCAATCAGGCAGCGCGCTGCCGAGCTGCGCAAAACGGTCGATTCGCTGTAGCAAGCGCATTAACATCGAGCTTCCCGCCGATGTTCGCCTCCTATTAATCACGAAGAGCCTTTTGCGCCTTAATCAAAATCATCTTTATACCCTCAAGTAACGCTATTGATCTTGAGGTGAGTCCTCGCCATGCTGTTGCTATGTCGATCTATCGCGTTCTGACGCTGAATATCCATAAGGGCTTCTCGGCCGGTAATCGGACCTTTACGCTGGAAGGGATACGCGATTGCCTGCGTGCAAGTGAAGCCAATGTGGTTTTCCTGCAGGAAGTGGTTGGCGAAAATGAGAAGCGGCGACAAAAGATCGCCGGCTGGCCCGACAGCAATCAGCTCGAATATCTGGCGGATTCTGTGTGGGAGCATTTTGCCTACGGCAAAAATGCCATCTATGAACACGGCCACCACGGCAATGCCATTCTGAGCGAAATTCCGTTTACCGACTCCATAAATATCGACCTCAGTGTCTATTCCTTTTCCCAGCGCGGTATCCTTCACGGCCAGACTGAGAAGGGCATTCATCTACTGTGTGTGCATCTCGGCCTGTTTGAAAAAGAACGGCAGCAGCAGGTGGGGCGACTGATTGATTATATCGAGGGAGAAATTCCGCGAGACGACGCGCTGATTCTGGCGGGCGATTTCAATGATTGGAGAGGCAAGGCCCACGCTCAAATTGCGGACCGTCTCGGCCTGGTAGAAAGCGAACTGATGCTGCGAGGAAAACTGGCCAGAACCTTTCCCGCGCTGGCACCGGTTCTGGCAATGGATCGGATTTATCAGCGCGGCTTTGAGGTGGTAACGAGTCAGGTGCTGTCAGGCAAGCCCTGGAAGCAAGTCTCTGATCACTGCGCCATAGTCTCCGAGTTGCGTCGTCGCTAGCTGTCGACTAAATCGGCCGTTGGAGCTTCGGGGCGCCACCGTTCTTTTTTGAACGGCACCCACAGTTGGGACCACCAGCTGTCTGGAATACCGTCGTGTTCTATTCCAAGTTGCTCCGGCCCGGACTTTTCCGCATCGCGGTAGCGGGTGCCAAAGACAACATCCCAGAACAGGAAGTTGCTGCCGTAATTGTGATTTGCCTCAGACACTTTCACCGAATGGTGCCAGCGATGCATTTCGCCAACGCTGAATATCCAGCTCAGTGGGCCAAGCTTGAAATTGATGTTCGCGTGCTGGAACAGGCCGAGCAGTGAATTTGCCAGTCCGACAAGAACCAGAACTTCCGCGCCGGCACCGGCCAATGCCAGCGGAATAGCGTTAAACACGCCGCGGAACACCACTTCGCCAAAATGCGCGCGCGTTGCATTAAGCCAGTAAAGCCGTTTGGGATTGTGATGAATGGCGTGGAACCGCCACAGAAAGGGAACTTCGTGCATCCAGCGATGCGGCCAATAATCAAAAAACTCCACCACAAGGCAGGCCAGCAGAAATTGACCGAGCAGGGGCCAGTCTGAGGGCCATAGACCTGCGCCCACCGACTCCGACAGCATGGCGCCGCTCAGCACAATGCCGGCGCTAACCAGGGGCTGTACCAGAGCGTTAATGCCAAAGTAACTGGGCAAATACAATACATCGGCCGTCAGATCACCCTGCGACTGATTCCACTCGGCCCGGTAGGGCAGCAGCCGTTCGAGAACCACGACCAGCACGAGGCTGGTAAACGTACCTATGGCAGCGATCACGCCCGGAGGGTGACCGGAGTCAATGGCCCACACCGCGCCGCCCAGGACAGCGGCAACGGTAATGGGGAACACAAGCCACGAAATGACGCCAATTGCTCTCATCGACTTTTCTCTCTCACTCTATCCCGGTCACGGCTATTATGGCGATGCGCCTTGTCTATGGCTACCTGACGGCTACACCCTTAGGGCTTAATCGACGGCCTGAACGTCTTCATCGATATCCATTGAGTGCGCCCGCTTCAGCGTCAACTGGCTGTGGTCGGTAGTTCTGCGCCGCCGAATAGCATCTTCTGTGGCCTGTTCGACCTTTTCGATAGTCGAGCCAAGCCCGCCGAGCCTGGCGATGCAATCGACCCAGCGCACAAAGGTAAAAATAACGACGGCGAAACCAGTCCGGTCAAAACAGGCAGCAGAAAAACGCCCGCCGTTGCGGCAACCCTGGCCGAGGCATAGGCGGAAACCATTTGGAGAGTAGCGAGGTTCCCTTTGTTAGAGCTGTGATACAGCGGTGGATCTGAACGCCGGGCGGTATTCCTGGTTGGATTACAGTGTTTGCGTTGATTTGTCGCGAAAATACTCTAGGGTTGAAGGAACGCAGTGACTGTGGAGCGGCCATGCACTGGTTTTTGATATCGGTCCATCTCGTGATCATGGCGATCGCTGTGGTGCACGCTTTGGTCTACAAGCGAGACCATCGCGCCGCATTGGGCTGGATCGGGGTCATTGTCGTGTTCCCCATAGCCGGCCCACTTCTCTATTTCATATTTGGTATCAATCGCGTTCGCTCGGCGGCGCGGCGTTTTTCCGGGCACTATCTGCCTTACTTTCATTTTGGTTACAAGCGCAGCGAACGCCCCGGGCTAGCTTCAAACGTGGCAGACGAAGAAATCCTGCCCTCCATTACGCAGGTTGGCGGGAAAGTTACCCATCAGCCCCTTGCCATCGGCAACCGTATTGAGGTGCTGATCAATGGGGAAGCTTTTTTCCCGCGGCTGCTGGAGGCCATTGCCAGCGCAAACGAGAGTATCTTGATATCCAGCTACCTGTTTTCACACAAGGGCATTGCTGGAGAGGTGATTCAGGCACTGGGTGAGGCGGTATCGCGTGGCGTCAGGGTGCGTGTTCTGGTCGACGGCGCGGGCGTGTTTTACAGTGCCAGAATGGCTGTTTCCAGTCTGCGCAAAGCCGGTGTGGAGCTGGTCGAGTTTATGCCGTTGTCGCTGTTCCCGCCCTCGTTTGGTGTCAATTTACGAAACCACCGAAAGATCACCGTGGTTGACGGCCGGGTGGCGTTTTTCGGGGGCATCAATATTGATCCGCGCCATATGGTGGATGCAGCGGACAACCCGCATCCAACACAAGATGTGCATTTTCGGGCGAGCGGTCCGGTGGTGCTGAGTTTGCAGCAGGTGTTTGCTCGAGACTGGTGGATGGCGACCCGCAAAACGCTGGATGATCTGCCGATGCCGTCATCACAGGATCGTGCAGGTAACGTCAGCTGCCGTGTCATTGATGATGGTCCCGATGAGAACCTCGATGCACTGGCGATGACGCTGGTCGGTATTATCACCGCCGCCCAGCATTCCCTGATGATCATGACACCCTACTTTCTGCCCGCCAGGGAGCTGATTGCGGCGATCCAGTCGGCCAGTCTGCGCGGCGTGCGTGTTCATATTGTAATACCCGAACGCAGCAACCTGCCTTTTGTCGATTGGGCAACCCGCAATATGCTTTGGGAGCTGATACTGTGGGGCGTTGAGGTCTATGCCCAACCTGCGCCTTTTGCCCACAGCAAACTACTGGCCATCGATGGCTGCTATGTTATGGGCGGATCTGCCAATATTGATCCGCGCAGCCTGCGACTCAACTTCGAGTTGGGTGTGGAGATGTTCGATGAAGATCTCGCCCGAACAGTAGAGGCACACATTGGTGATGCGGTGGCCGTCGGTAGACGGATTACGCTGGCGGAGCTCGATAATCGTCCGCTGCCCGTTCGCATTCGCGATGCAGTGTTCTGGCTGTTCTCTAGTTATCTTTAAAAACAGTTGCGGTTCTCAATCAAACAGGACCGACGGGTCGCCGGCAAACAGAGACCAGGTGGCGTCGCGGCGCACGATGCGCCAGCCTTCAGGCCTCCGCTGCCACTGATCGACGTATTCCCCGTGGGTGTCGAAAATGGCACTGCTTTTATCGCCCTTGCCCTGATGCCGCGCCTGCACATAGGCGCGGGTGATGGCGGTGTCGCCATCGATTTCCAGCTGAATGCTGCCTAAAAGATGCTGCATGGCGCTGCAGCGATCGTGGAATTTTTTGAATTGCGCCAGCAGGGTGTCCAGGCCTTTTTTCTCCCCGCCGTCGCCGTAATCAAAGGTGATGTCGGCGGCAAAGACTTCGCCAATGCGCGCCCACTGTTTCCCGTCTACCACCCGGGGGAAGGCCGCCAGCGTATTCATGATGGCGAGATCGTCCGCAATGTTTTGATTATCCACCTGTGGCCTCGTTTGTTGTTCTAATGCGCCTTGTGCGTTTCAGTCTCGCGTAGCGTGCGATGCAGCAGGCCATCGACCCAGCGTTTGGGCAGCAGGTTGGCGATCTTCATCGACAGCATATTGTTGATCTCGTAGTGAGCACGCGGTTTCTTCTCTGTGGCAGCGCGCGCAACTACGGCGGCGACCTGTTCCGGTGTTGATACCCGAGAGGGTGGGCTGTTAAGCAGCATGTCGGTAAAACGCTTGAAGGGCGCCGCGAGTTTTCCCTCGGGCACCGGGTTTGTGATGTGGTTCATGGAATCAAAAAGCTCGGTCTTGATGGCCCCGGGCCGCACCGTTGCCACGTGGATGTCCAGATGGGCTAATTCGCGTCGCATCACATCGGCCAGGCCTTCCAGCGCCAGCTTGCTCGGCTGGTAGGCCTGAAAGGGCGGTCGCAGCCGGTAAGATTCACTGGTAATACACACCACGCGGCCTTTGGCTTTTTCCAGTAGGTCCAGGCAGGCGTGAACCACCCTGAGGCTGCCAAACGTATTGACCTGAAACAGCCGAACGGTATCTTCCGGATCGCGCTCGGTCACCGGCCCGTAGTCGATAATACCGGCATTGTTGATCAAAACATCAAGTCGCCCGAAAGCGCTCTGCAGATCATTAGCCACGGCGCTGACAGACTCTTCGCTGGTAACGTCCATGACTCTGGTCAGGACATCGGGCACGCCGTTGTAGTCCTCCAGCAGCTCAGCGCTGTAATCGGTCGCGACAACCGTGTAACCGCGTTGCAAAAGGCTGTCTGCCACGGCGCGACCCAGCCCGCGCCCGGCGCCTGTGATCAGTGCTATGGTTTGTTTATTGGTCATGGCGTTCGTTCTCAGTGCTTGTTTTTATTGTGGGCCTGTGTGGCCAGGGCACTACGGTATCAGGATTGCCGAAGAGGCTGATTACAACGCCGTTAGCTTCATGGAGCGACTAGCCCGCTCGTAAAGATCAGACAGCTGTATCGTCAGCGTTTGCGTGGAATTGCACGATGCCTGAGCCGTTATCCAGCAGAATCTGCAGCTGGGCGTCTGTGAGGCCCTGCTCGGGATCAAAGTCGTAAATTTTGTAGATTTTTGGCGTAAAGCTCACTCGTCGGAACACCCGTTCAAAATTATCCCGATACGCGGCGCTGCCCGGTTCCAGCCAGCGCGCCTCGCCCTCGAGCCATCGGGTTTTGTACTTGAGGCTCATTGGCCAGGGTTCGCGGTAATTACGCCACCATTGACGGTTGCGGGTTTCGGTGAGACAGATCAGAAATTCGTTACCGAATTTGGTAAAGCCGACCGGTGTTTCAAATACCTTCCCGGATTTTCGGCCCGTAAACCGCATCAGCGCGACGCTGGAACTCAGCAGCCAGTGCAGTGGTGAGCGCAGCAGCGGCTTAACCAGAAAATTCATTTTGATCGCGGTGTCGGAATATCTATTGGCCATCTTTTATTTTTACCCGGCGTTATTATGTGG
>JBFHCW010000140.1:0-6113 GCA_041585035.1 Litorivivens sp. | reverse complement strand
GCTCATGCACTCTTCCAGCAGGGTTGGATTGGGTTTCGCGTCCAACGCAAAAGGCGGGTATTATAGCGGCTTTCAACACTGATCAACACAGGCGGTAAAATGATTATTCTTCAGACAAATCATGGCGATATCAAAATCGAGCTGGATTTTGAAAAGGCTCCGAATACAGCAGCCAACTTCAAGCAATATGTAGAGGAAGGCTTTTACGATGGCACCATCTTCCACCGCGTGATCGACGGCTTCATGATTCAGGGCGGCGGATTCACTCCCGGCATGCAGCAGAAGTCCACGCGCGACCCCATCGAGTGCGAAGCAGACAACGGCCTGAAAAATGAGCTGGGCACGCTGGCCATGGCCCGCACCATGGATCCACACTCCGCCTCCTCCCAGTTTTTCATCAACGTGAAAGACAATGATTTCCTCAACCATAGCAGCAAAACCGCTCAGGGCTGGGGTTATGCGGTATTCGGCAAAGTCGTCGACGGTATGGATACGGTTAACGCTATCAAGGGCGTTGCCACCACCATGGCCGCCGGTCACCAGGATGTTCCGGCAGAAGATGTGGTCATCGAGAAAGCCTACGTCGCAGAATAATGACTACCCTCTTCATCTCAGACCTGCATCTGGATGAAAAACGCCCGGACATTGTCCGGGCGTTTTTACACTTTCTGGACGATAAAGCGGTAAAAGCGGACGCGCTTTACGTACTCGGTGATCTCTTCGAGGCCTGGGTCGGGGATGATGACGACGCGGAACTGGCCCGCAGTAGCGTCACCGCCTTCAGAAAATTGAGTGACAGCGGCACCAAACTCTATTTTCTGCACGGCAATCGCGATTTCCTGCTCGGCCAGCGCTTTGCCGAAGAAACCGGCGGCACACTGCTTACCGACCCCTGCAAGATTGACCTCTACGGCACCTCAACCCTGCTGATGCACGGCGATAGCCTGTGCACCGCCGATACTGAATACCAGACACTACGGCTGCAACTGCGCTCCCCAGAGTGGCAACAGCAACTGCTGTCGCAACCCCTCGCTGCCCGCCGACAGCTGGCGGAGCAATTACGCATGGCAAGCAGCGAAGCGACCAGCAACAAGGCCGAAGACATCATGGATGTCACGCCATCTGAAGTGGTCAAGGCGCTATCGGAACACAACTGCAAGCGCCTGATACACGGCCACACTCACCGACCTGCCCGACACCCGCTCAACGTCGACGGCCAGAATGCCGAGCGCATCGTGCTGGGCGACTGGGACACCCATCTCTGGTATTTGCGTGCGAGCGCAGACGGTCTTGCGCTGGAAAAAGAGGCGATTTAAGCCGCTCTCCTATTTTCGGCAGCAACTGCCGTCCGCCTATTTCCTGCAGCGGTCCTTCCCGACGGCCCGCTTGTAAAAATTCACGCAAACTGATGTGGATCGCTGTGAAGCGGTTAACACCTTTCCTCCGGACCGGCTTGAAGCCATGCAATCTAACACTTATTACTATGGGCAATAGCGTTAGCGACGCTGCCAATCCGAGCTGATTTGGCTTTTCTTTATCAAGCTAGCTAGGGAGGACGCATGAATCTGACAAAAACAGCACCCATTATTGCTTTTACTGCGGCTCTGAGCACGCCCGCTATAGCTCAGGTCGAGAATGAGAGCACCTTTCGTCAGGCCGCCGAACGGCTTTATCAGGAACCTGGCGAATTTACGGTTAACTCCAATACGGATGTTGAAGTTGTGAATTTCAAATCACCGAGGGACGTAAGGCTCTGCCTGCCGGATGCGCGGCACGTTGTCGCACTGGAAATTGAGTACGACAAAAAGAAAACTGTACTTCAACCAGGTAACTGCACCATCGTTGAAGCCAAGGAAGTCGCCATTTCAACCGCCGGCGAACTGAAAGATAGCTGGAACCTGCACGGCACCTTTGAAACAGTGCGTCGTCAAGGCTCTTGACTAAAGCGCGGGGCGATAACGCCCCGCCGGTTTATCCCTTGATTACTCCGGGCGTGACGCGCCCGGTCCCGCAATTGCCATCGCCTTCTGGTAGGCCGGACGCTGGGATATACCCTCGACATATTGTTTTACATTAGGAAGGTCGTCGATGCCGCGGCCGCCAAACAGAGGCAGCGCGGTAAGGTTGAACATCATCATGATATCGGCGCAGGTAAATCGATCGCCCGCGAGATAGGAACGCCCCTCGAGATAATCGTTCAGGTGCGCGTAGTAACGCTCCTCACGCCGCAGGGCTGTTTTAGCAACCATATTATCTGGCTGGGCGCTTAAATCACCACCCAGCGCCATTTTCAGGAAAAACACCGACTGCACATTGTTGTTGAAGTGCATCCAGTAGAGATAGTCCGCGTAATCCTCTTCCTCCGGATTGACACTGTATTGTCCGCCGCCGTAACGATGGTTCAGGTACTCCAGAATGGCCGCCGACTCAGTCAGCAACTTGTCGCCGTCCTTTACTACCGGCGCCATACCCGCCGGATGCAACGCCAGATACTCCGGCGGCGCGAGCATGTCTTCGCCGCGATCAAACCACTCAAGCTTATAATCCACGCCCAGCTCTTCCAGCATCCAGACAATGCGATCGGACTGGGAAACGGCGAGGTGATATACAGTGATCATTAAACATTCCTCCAAAAGAATTTACTTACGCAGTAGCGGGGATATATGGATCAGATAACTAGCGACGGCCCGGTCAGAGCAGATTGGAATCAGACAGAACTGACTCCGTGTTAAGCATTACTCATTGCTGAGCAGTAAGCGCCCTACCCAAGGTCTCAGAGCCAAGCGCTTCGGTAAATCGCCCTGCCCCCTCCCATACCCGGCGGCCACGAATATATACCTGCTCCACCACACCATCGGATCGGTTTACCAGCACATCGTGTTCAAAGTGGGGGTTGTAGACCAACTCGCGAGAGGCATTTGAATCGTATCCCTTCAAAGTCTCCGGGTTAATCAAGACCACGTCGGCCTGAGCGCCAATATCCAGCGTGCCAACATCCAGATTGAAGAAGTCAGCCGGCGCCCGGGTAAGCCGATGCACAGCGTGAGCCACTTTCTCCAGCCCCCGGCGCTGGGCAATCTGCAGGGTCAGCAGGTTGCCATCGTAAAACGCCAGGTTCGTGATGTGAGCCCCGCTGTCGTTAAACCCCGGCAAGGTATTGTCGTCGAACAGTATCTGTTCCGTAATTTCCGGATCGAGATTGGCGACATCCAGCCACCAGCGGAACTTGAGATCAAAACGTCGCAGGCAGTGTGCAAAAAAATCTGCGAGCGAGTTGCAATCATCAGGCGCACTGTCGAACACGCCTGCCTCGGCATCACAGGCGGGACTGACTTCACCGCTGCGGTATGTCTGAAAGCGCTCAAAAATGCTCGACAGTTTGTGATTGTGCCAACTGGCCACCGGCGTGACCGGGTCGATATGAATATCGTCAGGGTCAAGCTGAAAGGTTGCGGTGGGAACGCCGATCCGGGTCAGCCAGCTTGCAGATTCCGGTGAAACGGACTGCCAGTCCTTTCGGAACTGCTCCTGCCATTCACGGGTTTCCATTAGTGCCCGGCGCCCTTCAATATCGTCGACCTCATAGGCAATCAGCGCACGGGTCGATTCGAGCTCTTCAAATATGGGGGCCTGCACACCATTGCCCCACATTCTGAAATTGGTGGACAGGGCCTGAAAATGGAAGCGTCCCTTAAGCAAGGGCGAGTTCAGCAATTTGGCCAGCCGTAGCAAACGCTTCCAGACGCCAGGCGTGGATTTGAAGTCGAGCGCTGTCAGCGCGCTGACGCGCAGCGGTTTGCCAAACAACCTGCCCGAGGTCCAGAAAAATCGCCGCAGCGTACTCAGCAGATGCTTGCTGTCGGGCGTCGCCTGCCAAACCCGGTCGTAGTCCCGCACGATATTAAGCAGGGCTTTGAGTTCATCCTCCGACGCAAACTGGGTCGGTATGCGTTTGTCTTTATGTGGATCGTTTGCCAGATAGTGAAAAATGATGCTGTCGGTGGAAAAACCAATATAGCCTTGATCCATTGCCTCCCGGGTCAGAGCCAGCATGGCGTCGAGCTCCTGCTGCGTCGGGGGTCGGGTTACGCTGTCGTGAACCCCCATGACCTCGGCGCGCAGCATGGAATGAGGCAATAGCGGCGCGATATTCGGGCCGAGCGGAAGCTTTTCAAAATGACGGAGATAGTCTGCGGTGTTGTCCCAGTGCATGTTGTCGACGCACTTTTGCAGCACGCGCTTGGGCATATTTTCAACGCGCGTAAAGCAGTCGATTACCGGACTTTCTCCGTTTTTCTCCTGGGCACCAAACGCTGTGCCCAATGAGCAATTGCCGACAACTACCGAGGTCGTGCCGTGGCGCACCGCCTCGCCCAGCCCCGGATTGACCTCGACCTCGAGATCCAGATGGGTGTGAATATCGACCATCCCGGGCAATAGCCAGAGACCGCGGGCATCGACAACGTCCTTGGCGCGACTTTGCGGCAGGGAAGCTTCCCGCGCCACAACCTTGCCGTCAGTTATCGCCAGGTCCTGGGTAAGAGGTGGATTGCCGCTGCCATCAAATACCAGCGCATTGCAGATCAGCGTGTCCCAATGATTTTCGCTCATAAGAAAATCAGTTTGCTTTCGAGGTTTTTTGTTTACGGCGCGGCTTCGGCGAAGCGCTCACGTTTTCCGCTGCCGCTTTCAGCTCGGCAAACGATTCCTCTACAAACTCGCGGTAGCGCATAGGATCTTCCAATTGCTCGCGATCTGCGAGAATGGAGATTGTCACGGCGTTGCCGAAAGAGAATACGGCGTGAAACAGTCCGACGCCGGGCGTGAGAACCCCCAGTCCGTGGTAGCGCACCAGTCGAGCACCTGCGCAGTAGAGGTCAAAATTCGCGCCGGGAACATTGGTTACGACCGTACTGATATTGACCGGCATATGCCGGCTTATCTTACCCGAGGAGTATAGTTTTGCGCCGCCCTGAGCAAACCAGGGCGAAAACACACCCACCAGCTTCATTGCATCAACCAAGGGAGATTTTTCACCAAACTCCTTGGCATCACTTGAGCTTTGCTGGATCGCCTGCAATCGCTCCACCGGGTCGGCTATATCCGTGTGCAGCTTGCAGAATACGGAGCCCACCTGATTGTTGTCTTCGCTCTCGCCACGACGGGAACGCATATTCATGGGCACGCCCGCGGCGAGGGATTGCTCCGGCAGCTCGCCCAGATGATCGAGGTAGCGCCGCATGGCACCAGACACAACCGCAAGCGCGACATCGTTAATCTTTACGCCAAAGGCATTCTTGATGGCCTTGAAATCATCGAGCGCAAAGGTCGTTGCCTCAAAGGCCCGGTGACTGCTGACCGGCGTATTGAAGCGTGTCTTCGGGGCGTTAATATCCGGCAGCGGCACCGACTTTTTGAAAATTCCGTAACCCAGTTTGGCGAAATCCCGCACCAGTGATACGCCACCCGTGGCCAGCGACAAGGTGTTTTTGGTCTGGTTGACCATTGCTCTGGCCAGCAACTCACCGGAATTGGGTTTGTGGTCGATAATAATCGGCGGCTGATAAAGCTCATAGTCAGAGCTTTCTTCCGGGTCCGGCTCGAGATCGTGCAGCGCCGCCATGAAGGACTGGCCGCCGGCCCCATCCACCAGGGCATGGTGCATTTTTGTATAAACCGCAAAGCTGCCTTCCGGCAATTCAGCAATATTGTCGAGGCCTTCAATGATGTAGGCCTCCCACAGCGGCCGCGACATATCCAACGGGCGCGAATGCAGCCGCGCTATCTGAATACAGAGCTGACGCCAATCTCCGGGCTGCGGCAAGGCGATGTGACGCAAGTGAAACTCAACGTCAAAATTTTCATCAACGACCCAATATGGGCGATCAATATTCCCCGGCACCTGATGCAACCGGGTCCGAAACAGCGGCAGTCGGTGCAGCCTTTTTTCAAAGCTGGCAATGACCTGTTTAAAGCGGACAAAACCGCCGGGCGCGGTGGAAGGATCGTAAATACCCAGACCGCCGATATGCTGAGGGGTGTTAGTTTGTTCGAGATTGATAAAGGCGGTGTCGAGTACGCCAAGTTGCTTCATGAACCTTCCTGCAATTTCT
>JBFHCW010000139.1:0-6167 GCA_041585035.1 Litorivivens sp. | reverse complement strand
TGCGCCGCTTTGCGCCCGGCCTGATCTGGAAGCAGATCCACAAGGTCGAAGGCTTCTGACAGCCCCGGTGGGATTTGGCATTACGCCAAATTCCACCTGACTTCCCCCGCTATATCCGCTAGTCTATCCGTCCTTTCGCAACGGCTTTTTTGGTATCGCATGCTCAATCTGGATTCCCTGCAGCAACTCAAACAACTCAAGAAGGAAATTCACGATTCGGTAGAGCGTGTAGAAGGAGTAGTCCGCGGCAGTCAGGGCCGATTCGGCTTTGTGCGCCTGGAAGACAAACGCGATATTTTTCTGCCACCACCTGAAATGCAGAAGGTGTTTCCCGGTGACCGGGTGCGCATTGCCATTATTGAGCAAAAAGATGGCAAACAGGCCGGCGAGATCGAAAAACTGCTTGACAGCCCGCTCGATACCTTTATCGGTCGCTACGTGGTGCGCGGTAAGGCCCACTTCGTCGAGCCCGATATTCTCTATTTTAATCGCCTGCTGTTTATTCCGCCGTCTGAGCGCAAAAAAGCCCAGCCCGGCGACTACATTCAGTGCCGCGTCAAACGCCACCCCATTCGCGATGGCAAGTCACTGGTGGATATTATCGACACCATTGGCAGCGCTGATTCACC
Organism: Litorivivens sp.; assembly: GCA_041585035.1. Taxonomy (GTDB): domain Bacteria; phylum Pseudomonadota; class Gammaproteobacteria; order Pseudomonadales; family Spongiibacteraceae; genus Litorivivens. The sequence continues at coordinate 5,538 of JBFHCW010000139.1, read as the reverse complement.
CGGCATTGAAGCCGCGCTGACCCTGCGCAAGTTCGGTCTGCCCAGCGAGTGGCAAGAGAGCGATCTGGACGGTTTGGTGGAGGATCAATACGCCGCCGAGCGCACGGATCTGACCCACATTCCCTTTGTCACTATTGATTCGCCGGATTCCCGCGATCTCGATGACGCCCTCTACGCCGAATGCACCAACAGCGGCTGGCGCCTGATGGTGGCCATTGCCGACCCCAGCGCCCTGATTGCCCCCGACAGCCCGCTGGAGCGAGCCGCACTGGCCCGCAACAGTTCCGTTTACATGCCGGGTAAAGTCATCCCGATGCTGCCGGAAAGCATCAGCCAGGAACACTGCTCGCTGCTGGCCGGCGAAACCCGCCCAGCCATGGTCTGTGATATCGAAACCGACTCCCAGGGGGAAATCAGCCGTTTTGAGTTCCTCAAGGCCACCGTGCGCTCCGCCGCCAAGCTCAATTACGCCGAGGTCGCCGCTCACCTGCGCGGCGACCAGCAGCTGGAACACGCGGCACTGAACCCGCTAAAACAGGTACTCGACACACTGCTCAGCCGCCGCCGGGAAAAACACCTGGTGATGGATGACCGTCCGGATTACCGACTGATTCTCAACGACTCAGGCAAAATCGAACTGATCCGTAAGGTGGAGCGAAACGACGCGCACCGCCTGGTGGAAGAATGCATGCTGGTTACCAACCGCTGCGCCGCCGAATTCCTGCGCGAGCAGCCGGCTCTGTTCATGGCCCATCGCGGGGTGCGCGAAGACCGCGTCGAAAATATCAAAACCCTGCTCGCGGAATTTGCGCCGGAGCTAAAAGACCTGCCCTTTACCGAGCTGAAAGCCTTTATCGAATTGCAACAGCAACTCGCGCAAACCCAAAGCGACCGGCCACTGCGCAGCATCATCAGCCGTATGCTGGAGCGCGGCGAGTGGAGCGTAGAAGCCAAGCCTCACCACGGCCTGGGTTTTTCCTGCTACACCAACTGCACCTCGCCGCTGCGCAAGAGCATGGATTTCATGGTGCAGCGCTGTCTGCACGCCAAGCTTTCCGGCCAGCCCCTGCCCGCCATTGACAGCAGCTGGACCGAACAGCAGCAGGAGTTGCTGCAGCGCAACCGCCAGGCGGTGCATCAGGCTGAGCAGATGCTGAAATGTCAGTATTTGAGCAGCCGTTCCGACGAGAGCTTTGCCGCCCGCATTGTGCAGGTGGCTGGCGGCGGTTTCACCGTGCGCCTGGATGAGACCGGCATTGAGGGTTTTGTCGATGTGCGCAGCATTGAGGGCAAACTGAGCTTTGATCCGGTGAGCCTGCGCCTGTACAACGACAACCAGCTGTTCCAGCTGGATCAGGACGTGCAGGTCACCGTCGACAAGATCGACGACGGCCGTCACCGCATCTTCTTCAAGCTGGTTTAGCGCCGCCCTCGTAGGGAATACTGAAGCGTTTGCGATAGTACATAAGGCGCTGATCTACGTCCTGCTCGCTCAGGCCAAAATCCGCCAGACTGTAGTGGTGAGCGCCGTGTTTGTGTTGGGCATTGCTGTCTAACCAGGCCTGCATATTACCCAAGGCCTCCTCGGTCAGCGGCCTTTCCAAAAAATCGTAAATGCCTTTTATTGCCTCACGCCAGTCGCGGTTGATGTCTGCGTAGAGCACATCGGTCTGCTGCCGTTCCGGCACGCCGGAGCGCACCTCAAGGGTTTTGCGCAGCATCGTATCGGTCTTGCCCAGCCACTCCGCCCCCACCCAGTGCGGGTCAACGCTGTCCGTATCGCGCACCATTGCATTCCAGGTCATGGAGCAGGCAGAACCGACCGCCCGGATCGGGTCCCGGTGCGAACAGATCAGGCGCGCATCCGGGAACACCGTCATCAGCGAATCCAGATCCTGCATATGCTGCGGTGTTTTCAGCACCCAGGGGCGATCGTCATCACCGCGCCACCAGCTGACAATCTTCATCAAGCGCACCATATACTCGTAGGCATAGGTCTGGTCGTGTTGCATCAGATGCTCGGCAAAGCTCGGAATATAGGTCATAACCTCAAACAGCTGACTGGAAAAGGCATGCTGTATAAGCCCCACCTCCTCCTCGACCTCATGGGCACCCAGCGGATGCACGCTCGCCATCTGCGGGCTCATATACAACACCGCCTTCAAGCCTTTTTCGATGGAGGTAATGCGCGGATCGCGCTCGGCGTCGTAGGAATCCGGCCAGGGCACCGGGTTGACCGTCTCCCAGGATTTCAGATGAAGAAAGCCGGTGTCAGCCGCCAGCAGGCGATGCAACCGCGTGGTGCCCGAGCGCGCCAGCCCGACCACCACCACCGGCGCCTTGATCTCACGCTCCAGAATCTCCGGGTGCTTTTTGATCAGGGCTTCCGCCCAGACCCGATGGCGGAGAATGCGCAACAGAGAAATGCGGGTCAGCAGCCGGCCGGCCGGGTTCAGGTTGGCCTCAGTCTGGAGGCAGCGGCAGAGCAGTTTGTAGGGCTCGAGAAAGCGCGGGTCACCAAAATCCGAGAGGCCGGTTTCTCGCCGCACACGGTCCATCATCTCGTCGGCGTCCAGACTGACGCGGGCCAGGCCGCAGGCATTGGCGACGCGCCAAAGGCGGTTCAGAAGACGAACAGGCAAACGGTGGTAGGCTATCGCAGGCGGCAAGCCGCCGTTTGGGGTAGAAGTCATGGTAAATTAACGCTCTCTATCGGTTATTATTGCCGCGCCAAATAATTAACGTAATATATACGATTAATAAGGACAAGCCTACTTCTGATGCCGCAATCCACGCCAGCCCGCGGTCGCGGTCGACCCGCCAAGCTTTCCCGGGAACAGATTATCGACTGCGCCCTCAAACTCATCGAGCGCTCGCCCGGACAGAAAATCACCATGACCGGCGTCGCCAAGGCACTGGGCACGGCGCCCATGAGCCTCTACACCCATGTGCAGCACCGCGATGATTTGATGGACGGCATTGCCGAACGGGTGATGGGGCAAATTGACCTCGACCTGGCGGCGGATGTGCCCTGGGAAGACAATGTTCGTCAGTGGCTGGTGCGCTGCCACAAGCACCTGTCCCGATATCCGCAGGTGGTGCAACTGCTGCCGGAAAGCAACCGGATTCCGCCGAGCTGGCTCAGGGTGCACGCACCGCTGATTCAAACCCTGCACCGGGCAGGCTTTCGCGACGCCGCGCTGGCACAGGCATCACAGTGGCTGGCCCACCAGTTGCTGAGCTCGCTGGTCATGGCCTCAGCCCGGCCCACTGACACGAATCTACAGCAACAGCTCGACGTGGCGCTGAGCGCCATCAGCCCCGAACAGCAGCAACTGTTTAAGGAAATCCAGCCCTACGTCGAAGCAGACCACAGGCTCTTTCCCTATAACGTGGAACAGGTCATCCTTGCCCTGAAGGCGCGGTTGGAAACTCATTGATATGCCCACCCCAATAAAACTTTCTTCGGACCAGCTGGTGGCCCACCGCGGCTGGCAGCGGCGTTACCCGGAAAATACTCTACTGGCGGTGGATAAAGCGATCAGCGCCGGCGCACGCCACGTGGAGATCGACATTCAGTTCAGTGGCGATGGTCGCGCGGTGGTGTTCCACGACCCGGACCTGTTTCGCAAGTGCGGCGATCCCCGCGAGATTTATGCGCTCACGCTGAACGAGTTGATCACCATCAAAATCTCCGCCGCCGAGCGCCTGGGTAGCAACGACACCGATACCGTGATCAGCAGCCTGGAAGATGTTGCCCTGCTGGTCAGCAACTATCCGGACGTTACCCTCTACGTTGAAATCAAAAAAGAGATTCTCGGCCACTTTGACAATGAGACCGTGCTCGATGAGCTGGAGCACTCACTGGGCTGCTGCTTTGACCAGATCATTCTGATCAGCTTTGATTACGCTATACTGCACGAAGCCGCTGCGCTGGGCTGGCGGGTTGGCCCGGTACTGGAGCAGTGGCAGGATCTGCACGATCCAACGCTGATGCCGGCAGCGGCGAGCTGTGTTTTTCTCGATTATAAAATTATTCCAGCCGGCACAACGCTGCACGACGCACCCTTTCCCTGCGTCCTTTACGAAATTGACGACGCGGATTTGGCGCGTAGCTGGCTGCAACGCGGTGCCGCAAAAATAGAAACCTTTGCCATCGGAGAATTACTGGCGGCATAAGGCATTTTGAAACGCGCCCACGAATTTCTCAGGGAGCACAACAAGAAAAATGTTAAGCACCGAAGTAGCCGTTATCGGCGGCGGCATACAGGGAGCAGGCGTTGCCCAGGCGGCAGCCGCAGCCGGCTATGACGTCATGGTATTTGAGAAAACCGGCTGGGGTGGCGCCACCTCCAGCAGCTCCAGCAAACTGATTCACGGCGGACTGCGCTACCTTGAAAGTGGCGACATCAGACTCGTCTACGAAAACCTCAAGGAGCGTGAATTGCTGCTGCGCAATGCTCCCTCACTGGTTACGCGCACGCCGTTTCATATCCCGGTGTACAAAAACAGCGTGCGCCCATCGTGGCAGATTTATGCCGGGCTGCTGCTCTACCGTTTGCTCGCCCGCTTTACCCGAACCTCTGAGTTCCACCGCCTAGAGCCGCGGGCCTGGCGCTATCTCGATTCACTGAAACTGGATGAGCTGCGTGCGGTATTTCAATACTGGGATGCGCAAACCAACGACCGCATGCTGACGCGTGCCGTTATCAAGTCAGCCATGGAATTAGGCGCGAAGGCCTTCTGTCCGGCCGAACTTATCAAAGGTGAACGGCTTGAAGACGGATACAAACTGCTGCTGACAGTCAAAGGCAAGCCGGTCTACTGTCACGCAAAAACCGTCGTCAACGCCGCCGGCCCCTGGGTTAACGAGGTGCAGGAGCGGCTTACACTGCCCAAATCTGAGATAACACTGGTGCGCGGTAGCCACATTGTGATTCCCGGCACGCTGGCAAAGGGCATTTATTACCTGCAATCGCCCATCGATAACCGCCCCATGTTCGCCATGCCCTGGCGCGACACGATTCTGGTGGGCACCACGGAAACCGAACACAGTGGTTCGCTGGATTCCATCGCCGCGAGCGCCGAAGAAATCGATTATCTGCAACGCAGTTTCGCCCACTACTTCCCCGACAAGAGCACCGAGGTACTGGAAAGTTTCGCCGGGCTTCGGGTATTGCCAACGGGCGACGATTCTACCAACAAGCGCAGTCGCGAAACCCGCTTTGTCACCGACCTGGACACTAAAGCGGAAGCCCACAGCAATGGCACCACCAAACAAGCGGAAAAAAAGACGGTCGCCATGCCCCGCGCGCTGGCAATTTACGGTGGCAAACTCACCGGCTTTCGCCTGACCGGCGAGAAAGTGGTCGACCGGCTGCGCCCAACACTGGGAGAGCGCGACCCGGTTGCGGACACCACCAGCCTGGCTATCAAATCAGCGTAAAGCGCTGCCCGACAATCTCTTCTGACAGTGCCCACAGGCGCTCTGCCGCCGCTGCGTCGAGGGCATAGTCCGCATAGCCCGCCGATGGATTG
>JBFHCW010000138.1:0-6212 GCA_041585035.1 Litorivivens sp. | reverse complement strand
GGTGAATTGGCGGGCCTGGGTAAAAACGGCGTTAGCATTGCGGGTAGTATTGACGACGTTATCAATGATTTTGATGTGCTGATCGACTTTACGGTGCCCGCTGCGACGCTGGTTAACGCCAAAGCCTGCGGTGCGGCTGGCAAGAAAATCGTGATCGGAACCACCGGGTTCAACGTAGAGCAGAAGGCCGAGCTGGACGCAGCCTTGGCGGGCACGGCGGTCTGTCAGGCTTCCAACTTCAGCACGGGCGTCAATCTTTGCTTTAAGTTGCTGGAAATGGCCGCTGGCGTACTGGGTGATGATGTGGATATCGAAATTGTCGAAGCGCATCACCGCCACAAGATTGATGCACCCTCGGGCACGGCGCTGAGCATGGGGCAGGTTGTCGCCGATACCCTGGGGCGTGACTTGCAGAAAGTGGCCGTCTACGGCCGCGAAGGGCAAACCGGTGCCCGCGAGCGCGAGACTATCGGCTTTGCCACCGTGCGCGGTGGCGATGTGGTGGGGGATCACACCGTCAGTTTCTTTGCCGAGGGCGAGCGGGTGGAAATCACGCACAAAGCCAGCTCACGTATGTCCTTCGCCCGCGGTGCGGTGCGAGCAGCAAAATGGCTGGCTGATCAGGGCGCAGGTCGTTACGACATGCGCGATGTTCTAGGGTTTAACTAGGCGGCAACGCAACCGCCTTTTGGAGAGGCGGTTGGGTATTCTCAGTAACACAAGCATCGACTGGTGTGAGCGCGGACTTATCCCGGACAGGCTGGCACGCATCGGTATGCGCAAATTGGTTGCGCAGCGTCTAGTTGATGAAGGCGGTCGCGACGGTGAGATGCGCAGCGAGCGTTTCAATCGCTTTATCGATGAACTGCGCGACAGCCCTATTGCGATTAATACTGACGATGCGAATGAGCAGCACTATGAAGTGCCTGCCGAATTCTTCCACGGCCACCTTGGCGCCCACCTGAAATATTCCTGCTGTCTTTACCCTCAGGGCCACGAAACGCTCGATGAGGCGGAACGCCTTATGTTGGAGCTCTATGCCGAGCGAGCGGGTATTCAGGATGGCATGCGCATTCTCGATTTGGGGTGTGGCTGGGGCTCTCTGTCTCTTTGGCTCGCCCAGCGCTACCCCAATGCGCAGGTGGTTGGTCTGTCCAATTCCTACGGCCAGCGCGAGTTTATTCTCGGGCAGGCGAAAGCGCGGGGTATTCACAATCTGACGATCTACACCGGAAGTATCGTCGAGTTTGAGATGCCGGCTGAGGAGCCGCTCTTTGATCGTGCGCTGTCGATCGAAATGTTCGAGCACATGAAAAACTATGGTGCGCTGCTGGCAAAGCTGCGCCCATGGCTTAAGCCGGCCGGGCGCCTTTTTGTGCATATTTTTGTTCACAAGCTGCTGGCCTATCATTTCGAGGACAAGAGCCGGGAAGACTGGATGACCCGCTATTTCTTTTCCGGGGGTACCATGCCGTCGGAGCACCTGTTGTATCATTTTCAGGATGATTTTTCGGTGGCGCGCCACTGGTGGGTCAGCGGACAGCACTATGAAAAAACCGCCAATCATTGGCTGGAAGAGCTGGACCGGCGGCGCGCGGAGCTAATGCCGATTCTGCAGCGTTGTTATGGGGATGAAGCCGTCATCTGGTTTCAACGCTGGCGCATGTTTTACATGGCGGTGGCGGAGCTGTTCGGCTACAACGAGGGGAATGAATGGGGAGTCGGGCACTACTTGTTGGCGCCGCGCTGACGACAGGCGTCTTGCTACTACTGGCCGGTTGCGCACCTGCGCGCTATGACGGCCCCGTTAGCGATCATTTTGACGGGCGCGAGTTTCACAACGCGACACCCTTTCCACACAAATTTTCCGATTTGCTGGGTTATGTGTTTTCGCGTGAAAAAATAGAGTGGCCGCGCGATGAATCCGTGCCGGAGAGGCCCGCGCCTGTGGAGCGCGTCGGGATGGGCGCTCTGCGCCTGACCTGGGTTAATCACGCTACCCTGTTGATCCAGGCAGATAATCTTAATTTGCTGACCGACCCCATCTGGTCCGAGCGCGCCAGCCCGCTGAGTTTTGCCGGACCGGAGCGTCACCATCCGCCGGGCATTCCCTTTTCCAGCCTGCCGCCCATTGATGTCGTCATGATCAGTCACAGCCACTACGACCACATGGATTTTCCCACACTGAAGCGCCTGCATGCCGAGCACAATCCGCTGTTTGTGGTTCCGCTGGGCAATGCGGTGTTGCTCCAATCACTGGGCATTGAGCGGGTTGTCGAGCTAGACTGGTGGCAGGGTGTCCCCCTGTCGAACGGTTGCAGCCTGAGTGCGGCTCAGGTGCAGCACTGGTCGAATCGCCGCGTGCTTCCCTCGGACCGGAACCTGAGTCTGTGGGCGGGTTTTGTACTGGAAACCGCCGGCGGGCCGGTGTACTTCGGTGGCGACAGCGGTTACGGCCCCCACTACCGGGAAACCCGGAAGCGCTATGGCGCCATGCGCGCGGCCATGCTGCCGATTGGCGCCTATCTGCCGCGTTGGTTTATGGCTTACCAGCATATGGGGCCAGCGGAGGCGGTGCAGGCGCATCAGGATCTGGCGGCGCAGTTCAGTTTGGGGATTCACTGGGGAGCTTTCAAATTGTCGGTTGAGCGCCGTTTTCAGGCCGTCGAGGATCTTGCGATGGAGGTAATGCGCAGCGGTCTGGACGAACGGGACTTTGTTGCCCCAGCGGTGGGGGCTCACTATGATGTGCAGCCTTTGCCCGGTGCAGCCGGGTGCCGTTAACTGCTCAGGACGATCTCACGTGTCGCGTGTTTCCATAGCTTTACCCGAAACTTTTCAGTTCACCACGGAGTTGCCGGTGCTGATCAGTCAGGTCAACAGCGGTAACCACCTCGGCAACGATGCCGTGGTAAGTCTCATGAATGAGGCCCGGGTGCGCTTCACTCGCCAGCAGGGCTTTTTGGAAAACGATGTGGCCCGTGGACTGACGATGGTGAATGCCGATCTGGCTGTGGTGTATCAGTCTGAAGCCCATTATGGCGAGGTGCTGGTCGTGTCGGTTGCTGCGGTGGACTTTCATCGCTGCGGTTATGATTTTGTCTACCGATTAACGGATAAGGCCAGCGGGCGGGCCATTGCTCAGGGCAAAACAGCACATATTCTTATCGATGCGGAGGCCCGAAAGCCCATCTCCGAGCCGCCGGGTTACTTTGATCCCCTGCGCAACTGATTCCGTTGTTGAGAGGCACTACGGCCAGAGGCATGGCTGGGCGGGGCCTCGCGTAAAGTACGTATAGCGCCTATGTCACAGTAACGCTACCTTTGTACTTAGATCTAACCACAGGAATCTACCCGCAATGGATATTCGATCAAATGTGATGGGTGCACTGGTGGGCGTTCTTCTATTGGCATTGACCGCAGTTTCGCTGGTTTTCGTCGGCGATGGAAGTGTGCCGGACAGGGTGCGCGATGTGCGCGTGTTGCAATACCTAGGCTTGTCGAGCCTTGCCGTATTACTTGCCGTCTGGGTAACCAGCAGTGTAGTGGCGCGCCGCCTGACTCTTCCAATAGAACAGCTTACCGATAGCCTGGCGCGGATGCAGCGCGGCAAATTTTTGTCGACTGTGCCTCATCAGGACAGGGACGATGAGATAGGCACACTCGCTCGTACAATGGTAAAAGCGGGAAACCGTCAGCGACATGAAATATCGGAGGTCGTTGAAGGGACTCAAAAGATCAAGCGCCAACTGATGGTTGCCAATAATCGTCTGGATACGGTCTACACCGAGCTGGAATCCTCGCAGACCGCTCTCGATTCCACGCGTGATCGGCTAGGTCAGCTGGAAGTCGTTGACAGCGATACCGGTTTGCTAAATCGCCGCCTCTTCGACAAGTCGTTTAATTGTGAGTGGAAGCGCATTCAGCGCAACGGCAAGCCGCTGTCGGTAGCCTTGTTCCGGGTGGTCGATTGGCCGCTTCTGGTCGACCGTTTCGGGGAAAGCCGGGCAAATGGCGTCATCAATAAAATTGGTAATTTAGTCGCCGATACGGTGCGGACGACTGACCTGGTGGCGCGATACAGCGACGACTCTGTGGTGTTGATGCTGCCCGAAACGCGGGGTTACAACTCCAGTCGGGTGGTGGATGACATCCGCAAGCTGATTAGCACGCTCGAATTTGAGCCTCCGATCAGAGCCCACGAAGTCACGGTGGCGGTGGGTCTGGCCGCTAGCGACACCCGCCAAGGTGAAGGCGTGGATTTTTCGGATCGACTCGAAGAGGCGCTTGGAAAAGCCATTGCCGAAGGCGGTCTCGAGCTGGGGGTCGCCTGATAGAGGGTGGCCACAGCGTTCCAGATTCTATACTGTGGTGCGATAGCGCGGTATTACCGGAGATCAAGAGCAGCGTAGGCACACGCGAGAGCGTGATGGCGCTGATGCTTGCCCCGCTGATTGAAGGCAATCGTGCTGACTGAGGGTGTCCTTTATCAGGCCTGCTCTGGATTGCGCGGATCAGGACGGCTGGTGATGTCCCTTGGAGCCAAGGACTCGTCGCGCTGAGGGGAGTAGCAATTCTTCCCGTTAAGCTTCTTCCAGGGGCGGGCTAATAGGCATTCTTCAAAGAAATAATCAGGATTAAACCGAGCGCCGGTAGACAGCTTCGGGGCAGATCGCTTAAAATCGCGCGCCAGAATCCTGTGGCCGGTGAAGCCGGTGAGCCGATTACGGTATACCGAAAGCGAGATGGGGCCCTCATCTCGCTTTTTTGCGCACGCCCACTTTATCCGTCCGCGTTCTGGCCCGAAATAAAGGGTGGGAACGCGGCAGTCTGTTACCCAAGGAGGTTTGCTTGACGGTTCCAGCTATACTCGCCCTCGCCGATGGAAGCATATTCAGGGGTATTGCAATAGGGGCCGAAGGGCACTCGGTAGGTGAGGTGGTGTTTAACACCGCCATGACCGGCTATCAGGAAATCCTGACTGACCCCTCTTATGCCCGGCAACTTGTGACCCTGACTTACCCCCATATCGGCAATACCGGTGTTAATGACGAAGACGAGGAGGCCAGTGAAATCTGGGCCTCCGGTCTGATTATTCGTGATCTACCGATGCTGGCGAGTAATTTCCGCAGCCAGCAGAGCCTGTCTGACTATCTGAAGGCCCGAAATATCTGTGGCATCGCCGATATCGACACCCGGCGCCTGACGCGCATTCTGCGTGACAAAGGCGCTCAGAATGGCTGTTTGATGGCCGGTGATATCGACGAAGCCAGGGCATTGGAGTTGGCCCAAGGCTTCGCCGGTCTGAAGGGTATGGATCTGGCGAAGGAAGTCACCACCGCTGAGTCCTACGCCTGGCGTGAAGGTACCTGGCAGCTGGGCAAAGGGCATCCAACGCTCGATGACGCTGAATTGCCTTATAACGTTGTGGCTTACGACTTTGGCGCCAAACGCAATATTCTGCGGATGCTGGCCGATCGCGGCTGCCGCCTGACCGTTGTGCCAGCCAAGACCCCCGCCGCAGACGTGCTGGCGATGAAACCGGATGGCGTATTTCTGTCCAACGGCCCCGGCGACCCCGAGCCTTGTGACTACGCGATTGAGGCGATCCGCGAGATCGTTGAAACCGGCACGCCGGTCTACGGCATTTGCCTGGGCCATCAGCTGCTGGCACTGGCCTCAGGCGCGAAAACGCTGAAAATGAAGTTCGGTCATCACGGCGCCAACCATCCGGTGCAGGACCTGGAGAGCGGCGTGGTGCATATCACCAGCCAGAACCACGGTTTTGCGGTTGATGAAGACAGCCTGCCTGACAATCTGAAGGCGACGCATAAGTCTTTGTTCGACGGCAGCCTGCAGGGCGTCCACCGCACTGACAAGCCTGCTTTCAGCTTTCAGGGGCACCCGGAAGCCAGCCCTGGCCCGCACGACATAGCGCCCTTGTTCGATCATTTCATCGAGCTGATGAAAACCCACAAAAGCGCGGGGTAGACAGGCGCTTCTCAGCCCCGCGCAAACGCGTCGGGTCTGACGTCCGACGTCGGACGTTAAACACGCGCGTCAGACGTCTGATCTCCGACGTCCGACCGAATACTCACGAAGTTCTGAATTCGACGGTTACGACACCGCCATGCCAAAACGCACAGACATCCAATCCATCCTTATCATCGGTGCCGGTCCCATTGTCATCGGCCAGGCCTGTGAGTTCGACT
>JBFHCW010000137.1:0-6221 GCA_041585035.1 Litorivivens sp. | reverse complement strand
TTGAGGGCCTGAAACGACTGGAATACCGGGGCTACGATTCGGCCGGTGTCGCGCTGCTGAACCAGGGAAAGCTGTCGATTCGCAAGGAGGTTGGAAAGGTTGCTGCCCTGGAGCAGGCGTTAACCTCCAAGCAGGCCGGCCACACCGGTATAGCCCATACCCGCTGGGCAACCCACGGCAAACCCACCGAACTGAACGCACACCCGCACTTCTCGGGCGACAAACTCGCGGTAGTGCACAACGGTATTATTGAAAACCACGAAGCCCTGCGCGAGGAACTGAGCCGTCAGGGCTATCAGTTTGTGTCGGAAACCGACACCGAAACCATTGCCCACCTGATTGCCCACCTGATGCAGCAGGGCAACGATTTGCTGGCTGCGGTCAAAGCCGCGATTCCCCGTCTGGAAGGCGCCTACGGTCTGGCGATCGTGTACGCCGATGAGCCAGGTCGTATTGTCTGTGCCCGCAGCGGTAGCCCACTGGTGCTGGGTTTGGGTTTTGGTGAAAATTTTCTGGCTTCGGATCAGCTGGCACTGCGGCAGGTAACCGACCGCTTTGTCTATCTGGAAGAGGGTGATATTGCTGAAATTACCCGCGACGCTTACGCCATCTGGGATCTAAACGGTAATACCGTAGAGCGCCCGGTAGAGCGAATCACCGGCAAAGCCGATTCGGCTGAAAAAGGAAGCTACCGGCACTTTATGCTCAAGGAAATTTTTGAGCAGCCTGCGGTCGTCAAAAACACCCTGCAGGGTCGTCTGGGGCGCGATCATGTTCTGGAACAGAGTTTCGGCAGCTCTGCGTCCAGTATTTTTGACAAAGTGCAGAGCGTACAGATCGTTGCCTGCGGCACCAGTTATCATGCGGGCATGGTCGCCAAGTACTGGATTGAAGGCGTGGCCGGCATTCCCTGTCGTGTCGAAGTCGCCAGTGAATTTCGCTACCGAAAATTTGTGGTCAGCCCGGGCACGCTGCTGGTTACGATTTCCCAGTCAGGTGAGACCGCTGACACCCTGGCGGCGCTGCGTCTGGCCAAGGAGCTGGATTATGCCGCTACCCTCACAGTCTGCAATGTCGCACAAAGCTCTCTGGTTCGGGAATCCGATCTGGCGCTGATGACAGAGGCCGGGCCCGAAATCGGTGTCGCTTCAACCAAAGCGTTCACAACACAACTGACCGCGCTGCTTCTGCTAACGGTAGCACTCGGGCGTCGCTATGCTATCGATAAAGCGCAGGAGGCCAGCATTGTGGCCGCCCTGCACGCCCTGCCAGAAACACTGGCTTCGGCCCTGACACTGGACAAAGACATTCGCGATGTTGCGGAAACCTTTGCCGACAAACAACACGCGCTGTTTTTGGGGCGGGGTATTCAGTGGCCCATCGCGATGGAAGGTGCACTGAAACTAAAAGAGATTTCCTATATCCACGCGGAAAGCTATCCGGCGGGCGAGCTCAAGCACGGGCCACTGGCGCTGGTCGACGACGATATGCCTGTCGTAGCGGTAGCGCCCAACGACGAGCTACTGGAAAAACTGAAGTCCAATCTCGAGGAAGTGCAGGCCCGCGGTGGCCAGCTTTTTGTGTTTGCCAATAAACAGGCGGGCTTTAAAAACGAGCCAGGTCTTACCGTTATCCCGGTTCCGCACAGCGCGGATATTATTGCACCGATTCTCTACACCGTACCCCTGCAGTTGCTGTCCTACCATGTGGCCGTGTTTAAAGGCACCGATGTCGATCAACCACGCAATCTTGCAAAGTCGGTGACCGTCGAATAAATCGCGTGCACTACGATGTCATTGTTCTTGGCGCTGGCGCGTCCGGCCTGTTCTGTGCGTTCACCGCGGCCCAACGTGGCCGCCGCGTGCTGGTGCTTGAGCGCGCCAACAAGGTCGGCAAGAAAATTCTGATGTCAGGCGGCGGGCGCTGCAACTTTACTAACTATTCCATCGAGCCGAACAATTTTATTTCCAGTAATCCCCACTTCTGCAAAGCGTCACTGAAGCGCTACAGTCAATGGGACTTTCTGGCGCTGGTGGATCGTTACAGCATTGCCTTTGAAGAGCGACAGTACGGCCAGCTGTTTTGCCTGAACTCCGCGCGCGATATTCTCAATATGCTGTTGTCGGAATGCGAAAATGCCGGTGTCGATATTCGCACAAGCTGTCAGGTCTCCGATGTTAAAGCCATTGAGGATGCGCAAGAGAACGCCGCGCGATTCAGGCTCTCGAGCGGCAAGCAGGGTTTCACCTGCGAATCGCTGGTCGTGGCCACCGGGGGCTTATCCATTCCAACGCTGGGTGGCAGTGGTGATGGCTACCTGCTGGCTGAGCAGTTTGGACTCGGCCTTAAACCGCGTCAGGCCGGTCTGGTGCCGTTTATGTTCAGCGACGGCATGAAGGGCGTTTGCGAACGGCTGTCGGGTCTGGCCTTGCCGGTAAACGTAGCGTGTAACGCGCAGCAGTTTCACGCGGATATGCTGTTTACCCACCGGGGGATGAGTGGCCCGGCGATGCTCCAGATCTCGAACTACTGGAACCCCGGCGACGCCCTGAGCATCGATTTTTTGCCTGGCGAAGATGCCGCAGAGTGGCTGTTGCGGGAAAAGCAGGGCAGCCCGAAAAGCCTGCTGCGCAGCGTGCTGAGTCAGCACCTGTCAAAAAGCCTGGTGCTGGAACTACAGACCTTGTTGTGGCCTGAGCGCGCACAGACCGTGATGGCCGAAATGGGTGACCGCGACCTGCGAAGGGTTGGTGAGCGCCTCAATGCGTTCGTGGTAAAACCGTCAGCGACCGAGGGCTATCGCACGGCGGAAGTGACCCGCGGCGGCGTCGATACGGATGCTCTGAGCTCCAAGACGCTGGAAGCGAAAACGCAACCGGGTCTCTACTTTATTGGTGAGGTGGTGGATGTCACGGGCTGGCTTGGCGGCTTCAATTTTCAATGGGCCTGGTCATCCGGCTACAGTGCGGGCTTGAACGTCTAGGTCAGCGTCAGTGAGCGCTGAACACCTGCAGGCAATAACCTTTCTGCAGTGCTTCGCGAATCTGCGGATCATCGTGGCTTTGTCCCTCCAGCTTAAGCAGGCGACGCTTGATAATGGTCGCGTCACGAAAGCCTTCCTTCAACAAATAGAGTTTCGCCAGCTGCTCCGCGCCGAATAAATCAATAAAATTGATATAGGCAATAAAGGGGCATTCTTCACCGGCCTTGAACTCACCCTGATCCTTGCTCGATGTTGCGTTGATAGAAAACAGGTACATAGTCTAGATCCCCTTTAACTGCTGACAATCGCCAGGCGCAAAGCGTTCATCTGCAATTGTAGTTGCTGCAGGGCGGCTTCGCCGGTATCGCTTTGCCGATCAAACGTTTCCAGCTCGGCCTCGCCCACATCGGGGTTGCGTCCGGCCAGTGCGGCCAGCCGCTCGCGCTCGCGCTGTCGTTGGCTGCGATAATGTTCAACGGCCTGTTGTCGCCACTGATTCTGCAACTCGGCGCTGCGGTTTTCAGCCTGTTCGAGCAGGCTGACCAGTGGCTCGCGGATCTGGCGCATCAACGGTGGAATCAGTTTACGTTTCACGGTCTGACACAAACCATTGAGCTGTTCATGGGAAACTTTACTGCCCAATTGCCGGCCCTGGCCATCCATCAACAGCCGCTCGCTCATGGCCGGCAGATAGCGATCCAGTTGCAGCGCAGCCGGTGCAGGAATCACCGGGTTCAGAAAGGCTTCCAGTAACAAGCTGCCGGCGGGTAGCCCTTTGACCGAAAGGGTGCTGATACTGGCGCTGCCCAGCTCGCCGTTTACGATCAATTCCATCGCATCGCGCACCAGCGGATGCTCCCAGGACAGGAACGCCATATCTTCGCGGGACAGGGCGCGCTGCCGATCGAAGGTCCCGGTCAGGCCCTCTTCGGGAAGATGGGGAAAACTTTCACTGAGCATATGATCCCCCGGGCGCAGGATAATGGCCCGGTCACTGTGATCTTCGTGCTCCAGCCCAAACTGATCGGCCAGCTGCAGCAGATACTCGGCGAGCTCGTCGCTGTGCTGCTCCTGTTCCGCGTTCTCGACCAGCGCCTGAGCCACGCCGGGCCGACAGGAGTTTAACTCCAGCAGACGGTTGCGGCCGCTGTGCAGCTCCTGGTGCAGTTCGGCGGCGTAGCCGCTGGCCTCGTTGATAAGCTCGGCCATCTTCCCGGTATCACCGAGCGCCTCTTCGAGCTGCTTGCCATAACGATCAGACATAGGCGCGCCAATGGTACAGGGCTCGCGAAAAATGCCGATGGCGTCGCGATACCATTCCAGCAGGCGCTGCTGGGCGGTATCGGCAAAATACGGCACATGAACGTGGACATTCTGCTGGCGACCAATGCGATCGAGACGCCCGATACGCTGTTCCAGGAGATCCGGGTTCAGCGGCAGATCAAACAGCACAAGATGTTCGGCAAACTGGAAGTTACGGCCTTCGCTGCCAATCTCGGAACACACCAGCAACTGGGCGCCGCTGTCGTGGTCGGCGAAATAGGCCGCCGCGCGGTCGCGCTCAAACAGGCTCATGCCTTCGTGAAAAACGGTAGAAGCAATACCCCGGCGCAGGCGCAGGTAAAGTTCCAGCGTGCGTGCGGTTTCGGCGCTGTTGCAGATTAACAGGGCCCGCTCATCCGGGCGCTTTAACAGAAACTGCTCAAGCCAGCCAACGCGCGGGTCGGCTGCGGGCCAGTCGTCACTTGCATCAACCAGTGCGTGGGGATCGCGGGTCGCAATGTCGGCCAGCGCATCCGGACAGGGCAGGGGGTGTTCGTGTAGCTCGCGCACGGGAAATCCGCCCACGGCGCTGCGACTGTTGCGAAACAGACTGCGGCCCGTACCGAAGCGATCAAGCAGGGCATCGAGAACATCCTCGGCCAGCGCCTGCGGGCTCGCTTGAAAGCGCTCCACCAGACCCGCATCCAGCAGGGACAGCAAGGCGTTATTTGACGCCGCACTGACGGGGTCTTCTGTAACCTGATCCACCAGCTCGCTGATGGCCTGATACCCGCTCTGCTCTTCGCGAAAATTATCCAGGCTGGCATAGCGGGCCGGGTCCAGCAGTCGCAGGCGCGCGAAGTGGCCCTCAATGCCGGCGCTTTCCGGGGTGGCCGTTAACAGCAGGACCGACTTGATTGCCGCGCACAGGGCCTCGGCAAAGCGGTAGGAATCGGAACAGTCACCGTCTTCGCGCCAGTGCAGGTGGTGGGCCTCATCGAGAATCAGCATATCCCAGCCGGCGTCCAGCAGTTGACGCTGGCGTTTCTCATTGGCGCTCAGCCAGTCGATACTGGCAATCACCAGCTGCTCGCTTTCGAAGGGGTTTTCTTCCCGTTCGCGCTCGATCTCTTCGTCAAAAAAGACCGTGCTGTCTTCGCTTCGCGAAGGGTCGAGATCGGCACAGCGAGCCTCATCGAAAATACTGAAGGCCAGATTGAAGCGCCGGCGCATTTCTACCAGCCACTGGTGAATCAGGCTGTCGGGCACCAGAATCAGTACCCGACCAACCCGCTCATTTAACAGCAGCTGATGCAGAATCAGGCCGGCTTCGATGGTTTTACCCAGACCGACCTCATCGGCCAGCAGCAGGCGGGGATGTTCCCGTTTGGCGGCCTGTGAGGCGATGTAAAACTGGTGTGGAATCAGATCGACGCGGGCACCCAGCAAACCCCGACTGCTGGCCGCGCGAGCGCGGTTGCGACAGGCCAGGGTTTTGGCGCGCAGCATGTACAGGCGCGGGTCATCCAGCTGACCGCCCAGCAGGCGGTCGCGAGCGCTGTGCAGCTGTACCTGGGCGCTCAACAATTGCTCGGGCACCGGGTGCAGCTTGCCGTCCCTGTCCTCGGCCAGGTAAATCAGGCTGTGGTTGTGTTCTTCAATATCGCGCACCAGCAGCTGCGGGCCCTCATCCAGCTGGATATGTTCGCCGGGCTCAAAGCGTACCCGCGACAGCGGCGCATTGTCAGCGGCGTAAGTGCGCTCTTCTTCGGCGGCGGGAAAAAGGATGGTGATGCGACGATTTTCGGCCTCGGTAATCAGGCCGAGCCCCAGGTCGGGCTCGGTCATGCTGATCCAGCGTTGGCCGTTGGCAAACTGTAGTGACATGGGGCTGGAATCGGTCTGGTAAAGCGGCCGTGCATGGTACTCGGCTTGGCGGCCGAGCGAAAGGCCTTCAGCAACCGGCGGCGCTGCG
>JBFHCW010000136.1:0-6281 GCA_041585035.1 Litorivivens sp. | reverse complement strand
GCTGAAGCAGCGGAGCGGGATAGAATACTTCCAGCCATTCGCCTTTGCTGTTGTGGGTGCCGACGCCAATGCCAACACTGAAAAGAGAGGATGTCATAGGGGCTACCTTTGTTTTCTGTGAATTAATTTGCTGTGAGAGTCTGATAGTCCTTGTCGGAAAAGCCGACATGAACCGTGTCTGCCTTAACGAGGACCGGGCGTTTGATGAGTGTTGGGTGCTGGGCGAGCAGGGCGACGATGGAGGCCTTGTCGTCGGCCGCGCGCTCTGACTCACTGAGCTGCTTCCAGGTGGTGCTGCGTTTGTTCAGCAGCTTTTCGCCCACCGCGTCATACCAGCTTTCAAGCTCGCTCTTGCTGAGCGCTTCCTCGCGGTAATCTGTAAAACTATGCTCGATGCCTTTAAGCTCCAGCCACTTGCGGGCCTTGCGCACGGTGTCGCAGTTTTTGATGCCGTAGAGTTTGATCATCGGTTTTCTGGATTCATTTTGGGGGGCGAAGAATAGCAGATTGGACGGGGGAGTTCACGGTGCCGGCAACCCCAGGCTCCTGTCCTTTGCCAAAGAAAGGGCCGGGGCTTGGGGCTTGGGGCTTGGCGCTTCAGGCCTTTAGCGTCACGATCGGCGTCTTGCGATTGGGGTAGCAGGTCGTGCAAATCTCGCATACCAATCCATGACACCCCCGGGCAGGACAGTATTCCCGTCCGTAGTAGATGATCTGCAGATGCAGGGCGTTCCAGCTCTCTTTGGGAAAGAGTTTTTTCAGGTCACGTTCGGTCTGAACAACGCTTTTTCCGGAGGTCAGTCCCCAGCGCTGGGCCAGCCGGTGAATGTGAGTGTCGACCGGAAAAGCAGGCACACCAAAGGCCTGGGACATCACCACGCTGGCGGTTTTATGTCCGACGCCGGGCAATTCCTCCAGAGCCTCCATATCGGCCGGTACTTCGCCGTTGTATTTTTCTACCAGAATTTCCGACAGCCGCTGAACGGCTTTCGATTTCTGGGGGGAGAGGCCGCAGGGGCGAATGATCTCGCGAATCTGGTCGGCGCTTTTTGCCGCCATATCAAACGGGTTGTCAGCCAGTGCGAACAGGCCTGGCGTGACCTGATTCACCCGCTCGTCGGTGCACTGGGCGGATAGCAGCACGGCCACCAGCAGAGTGTAGGGGTCTTTGTGGTCGAGCGGGATCGGCGGCTCCGGATACAGTTCTTGAAGCCGTTGCAGAATATAGGCGGCGCGTTCTTTTTTCAGCATAAGGTCAAGGCAGTCGGCTTACAGGGTTTCGATAAAACGGCGAATGCGGTGAGCGGCTTCGATGCACTCGTCAGACTCCGCAACCAGCGCCATACGAACTCTCTGGCTGCCGGGATTTCGGCCGTTGACCTCGCGGCTGAGAAAGCTGCCCGGCAACACGGTGACATGCTGCTGTTCATAGAGACGGCGCGCAAAGTCCTGATCGTCGATGGGGGTTTGGGGCCAAAGATAAAACGCGCCGTCCGGAATTGGGGCCGACAGCACTGGCGCGAGAATATCAGTGACGGCGGCAAACTTTTCGCGATACAGGCGGCGATTTTCAATAACGTGGTTTTCATCGTCCCAGGCAGCAATGCTGGCAAGTTGATGCTGAACCGGCATGGCGCAACCGTGATAGGTGCGGTACTGCAGAAAGGCCTCAAGTACGTTGGCGTCGCCCGCGACAAAGCCAGATCGCAGCCCCGGCAGGTTGGAACGTTTGGACAGAGAATGAAAAACCACACAGCGCTCATAGTTGTGCCGGCCCATGGCGGCGGCGGCCTCTAACAAACCCACAGGCGGGGCGTCTTCATTGGGATAGATTTCTGAGTAGCACTCGTCACTGGCAATCACAAAGTCGTGTTCATCAGCCAGCTGTATCAGATTTTGCAATTGTTCCAGGCTAAGCGTGGCGCCGGTCGGGTTGCCGGGCGTGCACAGAAACAGCAGCTGGCAGCGCTGCCATTGTTCTGCTGTGACGTCAGAAAAATCCGGCAGGAAGCCCTTGTCAGCGTCGCAGCTGAGGAACAGGGGCTTGGCACCGGCGAGGTAGGCTGCGCCCTCATAGATCTGATAAAAGGGGTTGGGGCTGATCACCAGTGCGTCGCGACTGCGATCAATTACCGTTTGCGCAAAGGCAAACAGGGCTTCGCGAGTACCGTTGACAGGGAGCACCTGTTGCTCTGGCTCCAGGCCTTGGAGCTTGAAGCGCCGAGTGGCCCAGCGGGCAATGCTCTGGCGCAATTCCGGTAGCCCTTTCGTCGTTGGGTAATTTGCCAGCCGGGGCAGCTCCCGTGCCAGCGCCTCAAGGACAAAGGCCGGAGAGGCGTGCTTGGGTTCGCCGATGGAAAGTGCGATGTGCGCGATATCCGGTGTGTTGGCTCCGGCAAACAGGGCGCGGAGCTTTTCAAAGGGGTAGGGTTGAAGCTGCTGTAAATCCGGGTTCAAGGCAGTGTGTTCCAATCAGGTGTAGTCGGGTTGTGCGGCGGCCTGTTCATCCAGCTCTTTGCAGATAGCAAGCTGAATGTCCTCGCAGAGTTTCAGGTCTTTTATGGGCTGCTTCTTTTTGTTGGTGATGAAAAACACGTCTTCGACCCGCTCGCCAAGGGTCGTGATTTTGGCGGCCATCAGTTTGATTTCATACTCGTAGAAAATACGCCCAACCCGGGCCAGCAGGCCGGGGCGATCGGGGGTGATGACTTCCAGTACCGAACAGGCCTTGTTGATATCGGTAGCCATAGTGGTTCGGGTCGGTGTTGAAAACAGGCGCATCTGGCGCGGGGTGCGCCTGCTGATCATTTCCGGGAAGCGGTCGGGATGCTCTATCTGTTCGCGCAGAAAATCGACGATAGTCTGACAGCGGCTTTCATCGTCGCCGATGGGTTTGCCGTCGGCGTCGAGCACGTAAAAGGTGTCGAGCGAATAACCCGTGGTCGAGCTGTAAATCCGGGCATCGACGATGTTCAGATCGAGCTGTTCCATGGTGGCTGCAACCACGGCGAACAGATTGTCGTGTTCCAGCGTATGAACAAAGATCTGGGTGGCCCCTTCAAGATCCACGTTGCTGCTCTTCTTGACCAGCACCAGCGGCTTGCTCATGTCGTGGTGGCGGGCAATCGCGCGTGTGTGCCACACCACGTCGTCAGCGCGCTCGCGCAGGAAGTAGTCTTCGCCGCGATCTTTCCAGATGGTGCGGACTTCCTCTTCTTCGAACCCGTGGTCTTCAAGCCGGCGCATGGCATCGCGCTGGGTGTCGACAACCCAGTCCTGCTTGTCGATAACGTTTTCCAATCCTCGCCGCAATGCGCGCTTGGTTTCTGCATAGAGCTGGCGCAGCAGGGATGCACGCCAGGAATTCCAAAGCGTGGGGTTGGTGGCGTTGATGTCGGCGACAGTGAGTGCGTAGAGGTAATCGAGCCGCACCTGATCGCCGATTTCCAGGGCAAAATCGCGGATCACGTCCGGGTCGGAAATATCCTTGCGCTGAGCGGTGGCGGACATCAGCAGGTGCTTTTCCACCAGCCAGCACACGAGGTTGGTGTCGCGGTTGGACAGGCCGTGGTTCTCGCAGAAGACACGGGCATCGACCGCGCCAAGGGTTGAGTGATCGCCACCGCGTCCTTTGGCTACGTCGTGATACAGCCCGGCCAGATAGAGCAGTTCAGGTTTATCCATGCGCCGAACAACGCGCGAGGCGACCGGGAATTTTTCTTCGTTGTCAGGGTAGGTAAAGCGGCGCAGGTTTTTTACCAGCTCCATGGTATGAGCGTCGACCGAATAGATGTGGAAGAGGTCGTGCTGCATCTGACCGATGATCTGGCCGAACTCGGGCAGGTATTTGCCGAGCACGCCAAAGCGCATCATTCGCCGTAGGGTGAGGGCAACCTTGTTGCGCGAACGCAGTATTTCCATAAAAAAACGGCGGTTGCGCGGGTCGGCGCGGAATTTGTCGTCCACCAGCTCGCGGTGATCGCGTATCAGGCGGATGGTGGAGGCGCGCACGCCGTCAACGGTGTCGTGCTGGGCCATCAGCACGAATATTTCCATCAGCGCTGTCGGCGTTTTCTTGAAGACATTTTTGTTGGTGACTTCAATGTGGCCGTTGCGTACCCGAAAGCGGGGGTTCAGCTCGATGATGGTTTCCGCTTCGCAGGCGCGCAGGATGGCTTCGTCGAAGTGCTGGATCATCAGGTCGTTGAGTTCACCCAGTGCCAGTGCCATGCGGTAATAGCGCTGCATGAACTGCTCTACAGCGAGGCGCGCATCGTCGTCTTCGTAGCCGAACCTGCGGGCCAGTGTGCGCTGGTGGTCAAACAGCAGGCGATCTTCTTCGCGACCACTTAGCATGTGCAGGGCGTAGCGGATCGTCCACAGATAGTCGCGGCCGCGACGCAGAATCGAAAGATCTTCTTCGCGCAGAAAACCCAGAGGCAGCAGGTCGCTCAGTGATTCCACACCGTAGTGGCGCTTGGCAATCCAGCCAATCATCTGAATGTCGCGAAGGCCGCCGGGGCAGCTTTTGACGTTGGGCTCAAGATTGTATTCTGAGTTTGCGTACTTGCGGTGGCGAGCGATCTGTTCGTCCCACTTGGCGCGAAAGAACTCCCTGCTTGGCCAGATTTGTTCGGGTGTGGTGGCTTCCAGCAGGGCGTCGAGCAACTGGTCATTGCCGGCCAGCATGCGCGATTCCATGATATTGGTCGCCACGGTAATGTCTTCGCTGGCGGTTTTGATGCACTGCTTGATGCTGCGAACGCTGTGTCCAATGTCCAGGTTCAGGTCCCAGAGCAGGGCAATGAAAGACTCCAGCGAATCGCGGTAGTCTTCGCTGTTGCCGTTTTCCAGCAGTATCAAGAGGTCAATATCAGAATAGGGGTGCAGCTCACCGCGGCCGTAACCGCCCACTGCGACCAGTGCAATATCGTCGCCCCAGGGATACAGGCCCCAGGCTGCGCGAAGTACCTCGTCCACCGTTTCGGCACGGCTGTGGATGATGTCACTGATGCTGTCATCGGCCTTGAAGCGCTCATCGAGCTGTTCGCGGTTTTGCTGGAGATAGTCGCGAAACAGGCTAATACGGTCTTTGGCTTGGGTCAGAGTTTGTGCCTGTGCGGCTAACGCGGTCACTACCAGTTTCTCCGGAATTCGGTTTCGTCGCTGCGGGCGGTGAGGACTTCAACGCCGTCAGCGGTTACCGCCATGGTGTGTTCCCACTGGGCGGACAGGCGGCGGTCTTTGGTGGTGACCGTCCAGCCGTCCTTCATGTTGAGCTTGGTGTGCTTTTTGCCTGCATTGATCATCGGCTCAATGGTGAAGGTCATGCCTTCTTCCAAGACCAGATCGTTGCGTGAGTTGTAGCCGTTGCCGTAGTGCAGTACCTGAGGATCTTCATGAAAGCCGCGGCCGATGCCGTGGCCGCAGTATTCCTCGACGACTGAATAGTGGTTGGCGTGGGCGTGCTTGGCGATGATGGTGCCGATATCGCTCAGGCGGGCGCCGGGTTTGACCAGGCGGATCGCCTGATACAGGCACTCCTGGGTGACGCGGCACAGGCGCTGGGCGTGCTCAGGGACCTCACCCACGTAATACATGCGATTGGTGTCGCCGTGCCAGCCGTCCTTGATAACGGTTACGTCGATATTGAGAATATCACCGTTTTTCAGGGGCTTATTGTTCGGAATGCCATGGCAGATCACCTCGTTGGGGGAGGTGCAGATGGACTTGGGAAAGCCGTTGTAGTTGAGCGGGGCCGGGATGGCGTCCTGAACGTCCACAATATAATTGTGGCAAATGGTATTCAGTTCGTCGGTGGTGATCCCGGGCTTGATGTATTCCTCGATCATTTCCAATACGTCGGCGGCCAGACGGCCTGCTATGCGCATCTGCTGGATTTCGTCGGGGGTTTTGATGGTGACATTCATAGGGCTACGGCTTTTGTCCTTGGCGGGAGGGCACACTCCCGGTGACTTTCAAAGGCGGCATTGTAAACCAAGCGCGTCTGGCAGGCGACGCTTGAAAGGGCAGAATGCGCTTTATATTGGGAGGCGGTTATGGTATAAAACGCGCCCTCTCCGGGGGCTCCGTGCCTGCCAGGGGGGATAACACTAACGCCGCCCGTATCTCGACACATGATCCCGGGTGCTCGCCAGACGCCATTTTGAAGTTGACGGCTGCCGGGTTGGGTCATGGGAGATGCGCAAGCAAGAACCCGTAAAAGGAAAATCTGATGTCACATGTAAGCATGCGCGATATGCTGCAGGCTGGTGTCCATT
>JBFHCW010000135.1:0-6307 GCA_041585035.1 Litorivivens sp. | reverse complement strand
GCGGGCTATTACGCTGCGCTGTGGCAGGGCTATTACGCGGCCGCAGGACTGGAGGTAGAGATTGTCCCGGTGGTGGATGAGGCCGGTCGCTTTCGCAACGTCCAGCAGGAACTACTGGACGGCCGCGCTGATTTTGCCATTGGTGGCAGCGATATTCTCGTGGGTCGCGATCAGGGTCATCCGCTGGTTGTTCTGGCACCTATTTTTCAGCGCAGCCCCGGCGCCTTGGTTACACTGGCGGATCTCCAGCTGCGCTCATTGCGCGATCTCTCCGGACTGCGCATCGCAGTCAATCCCAACGATTTCGTCGCCAAGGAACTGCAGGCGCTGATCGCGGCCCGGGTAAACCGGGCAGAGCCCCCGGTGCTGGTTGACGAGCCGCTGACGCTGAAAACCCTGCAGTCGGGCAAGGCCGATGTGCTGCTAACCTACGGCATTTCCGCAGAGTACGAGGCGAAGGAGGCCGGTCTTGGTGTCCATACCCTGGCTATTTCTGATGTCGAGCCGGCGTTTTTTGGTGACACCCTGTATACCCACCAACGGGTGATCAACCGCTCGCCCGACCGGGTTCGCCGCTTTCTTGAGGCGAGTCTGCAGGGCTGGCACTACGCGATGACCCATAAGGAGGAAATGATTGAGCGCATTGCTGCCTTGCCGCGCCAATTCAACCCCTTTGAGTCGCTGGAGGGATACAACCGCTTTTTCGCCGATAGCACCAACGGTCTGTTGTACTACCCTCATGTTCCGCTGGGTATGAATGAGCCGCAACGCTGGCGGCAAATGCACCGGCTGCTGAGCGATGCGGGTCTGCTGCAAGCCGAATACCCGGGCAGCGCACTGCATTTTCGGATAGACCGGCCGGAATCGCCGCCTAGGGCACCCTGGGGTACGCTGGTGCTGATTGGTGCTGGCCTTCTGCTTGTGATTCTGCTGACCCGGCTGCCAAGCAATTATTCCATTCCGTTGGCCGCTGCCAGTATCGTTGTTGCCCTGGCTTTCGCTCTCGAGGTGCAGTTAAAGGAGCGTCATCAAGATCAGCAGCGCAACGATGTCTGGGCTCAGCTGGCCAGTATCCGCGTGCATCTTGAGGGCAGAATCAATGGCCAGTTTGCCTTGCTGCGCGGTGTGGTGGGTTTAATTGCCTCGGAGCCTGACCTTGATCAGAAGCGTTTTTCAGAGTTTGTGGGGGGGCTGATTGATCAGGATCCGCTGCTGGTGAATGTTGCCGCCGCGCCCGATCTGGTGGTGCGTCATGTCTACCCCTTGGTCGGAAATGAAAAAGCCGTTGGGCTGGACTATCGAGCCAATGCCGAGCAGCTGCCGATGGTTGAGTTGGCCCGGGACCTTCGACGCATGATCGTCGCCGGGCCGCTGGAGCTGGTGCAGGGCGGGCGGGCGATTATCGGAAGAGTGCCGGTATACCTCTCCAGGCCAGGGCCGGACACCTTCTGGGGTATTGTCTCGGCGCCGGTAGATTTTGATCGTCTGATTGATGATGTCGGGCTGAATGCGCCCAATCTGGATTTGAATATCGCGATACGTCACGGGCGCTTTGCCTGGGCAGAGAGAGATGAGCCTCTGGTTTACGGGGACATGGGGGTGTTCGACAGTGTGCCGGTGAAGATGCAAGTCTCGTTGGGCGCTGTAGAGTGGGAAATAGCGGCCCTCCCCAAGGGCGGGTGGAGTCAATTACCGGCCTCGCTGGTCTGGTACTGGCCGGTCGCGCTGGGTCTTGCGCTGATTCTGGGGCTGGTACTCCATCTGGCGCTGCGTCAGTTCAGCGCGCGACTGCAGATAAGCAACGAGTTCAAACGCAACGAAGGGATACTGCGCCGGGTCAGTCAGAGTGCCGATGTCGGTGGCTGGGAAATCGATTTGTGCAGTGGCTGCGAATACGTGACCGACGAAGTATACCTGTTGCATGGCACTACGCCCCGCGACAGTAAAGGCGCTCCTCCAACCCGCTGGTTCGATTTTTACGATGATGCGAGCCGCCACCTGATTCAATCGCGTATCCATGAGGCTATCGATAGCGGTGAACTTCAGGATTTTGAGGTCATGGTTGAGCGCGACCCCGGCACCCCGGTGTGGCTGCGTCATATTATTGAGCCGGTGCGCAACGGCGGCCGCATCACGCATTTGCACGGCGTGGTGCAGGATATTTCACCGATCCGTCAGGCGGATAAAACCATTCAATACCAGGCAACCACAGACCCGGTCACCGGATTGCCCAATCGCTTCCAGTTCGGGCAGCGCCTCGAAGCCGCGCTGGCATCGCCGCGCGGTTATGCCTACAAGGTCGCGGTATTGTTTATCGATCTGGATCACTTTAAACACATCAATGATTCGCTTGGGCACGGTGTAGGCGATCAATTGCTGAGATCGCTCGGCCAGCGCTTCAATACCATGCTGCGTGACGAGGACGTTGTGGCTCGCTTGGGCGGTGACGAGTTTACCGTTATGTTGCCGGGTATCGCTGACGCAGATTCCTGTACCCGTGTTGCGCAGCAGATTATCGCTTTGGCTCAGGAGCCGATAATCATTGATGAACATGAAGTGCATATAACGACCAGCATTGGCATCAGCCTGTTCCCGCAGGACGCAACCGATGTGGAAGGGCTGTTGCGACACGCCGACCAGGCGATGTATGCGGCGAAAGCGGCCGGGCGCAACACGGTGCGTTATTTCACGGCCTCGATGCAAGAGGACGTCGACCGGCGCCACAGAGTGCACATGCTGCTTGCCGCTGCGTTGAAGGAAGGTGAGCTCTCCGTTTTTTACCAGCCCATTGTCGATGTTCGCAGTGGCGAGATTGTCAAATGCGAAGCGCTGGCGCGCTGGGGTGATATATCTCCGCAGGAATTTGTATCCCTGGCAGAGGATACCGGCCTGATTGGCGAGCTCGGTGAATTCGTTATGCTGCGGGCCTGTGAAGACGTTGCCGCCATTAATGCGGAAACCGGCCGAACCATCAGCATGGCCTTTAATAAATCCACCCGGGAGTTCGTGGAAGAATCTCGCACCCACAGCTCGGTGCTCGAGCAGCTTAAAAATACGGCGCTGTTCCCCAATATCACGGTAGAGATAACCGAAAACCTGCTGATGCAGGACTGCAGCGAAACCATCGATCATCTGAACGAGCTGCGTAAAGCCGGAATCAAAATTGCCATTGATGACTTTGGCACGGGCTACTCGTCGCTCAGCTATCTGCAGAAGTTTCCGGTCGATATTGTCAAAATCGATAAGTCGTTCATCTGCGACATTGAAGGCAATGGCGATGCGCGCTCGCTGGTTAGAGCGATTATATCCATGGCCCAGAGTCTGCGCCTGAATGTGGTGGCCGAAGGCGTGGAAACAGCCGGGCAGCTCGCGATACTGCGCCAGCTGAACTGTGACTATGTGCAGGGTTATTACTATTCGCCGCCGCTTCCCCGCGACAAGTTCATTCACTACCTACAGAATTACAATCGTATATCTGCCTGAGTTTTCAGGTCAGATTTGCCGCCCTCTTCGCAATCAATGACATTAATAGTTTCAAATAAACCTAATCAATTTAAGTAATAACTTAAAAAGACGTATGCTGTCGCCTTTATCCGGGGGCGAGCACATTTCATGGCAGAAATTCTGATGGTCCGCCACGGCCAGGCGGCTTTTGGCACTGATAATTACGACCGGCTTACCGAGCTGGGCTGGGAGCAGTCGCGCATTCTGGGTGAGCATTTCGCGGCGACAGAGCAGGAGTTTGATGCGGTCTATACCGGCAACCTGCGCCGTCATCGGGAAACCCTCGCCGGGATTCAGCAGGCCCTGCCGGCGCTGCCGTCGGCGGCGGAGCTGCCGGGCCTGAACGAGTTTGATTTCCACTCGCTGGTGACGGCCTATCGCAGCCAGCATCTTGCGAGTGAAACTGAAGTAACCGACGCCAAGACGTTCTACGGGTGCTTGCGCGATGCCCTGCTGGCCTGGAATCGCAATGAGCTGGACGGGCTGAGCGAAGACTGGGGCGGCTTTGAAACGCGGGTGCGGGGCACGCTGTCCGACATTGCAGCCGAGCGCGGGCGGGTGCTGGTGGTCAGTTCAGGCGGCCCCATCAGTGCCGTGGTGCGCGAGGTGTTGTCGTTGGGCGTTGAGCAGATGGTCAATCTCAACCTGCAGGCCATCAATACCGGCATCACCCGCTACTTCGCCAATCGCAAACACTGGCGGCTCAACATGTTTAACGCCGTGCCACATCTGGAGCCGGCTCAGCACCGTCATTTGATTACCTATACCTGAGGACTTGTGATTCACCCACCCTTGCTGCGCTGCGCAATGAGGTGTGAATCAATCAGCGCGTCCATTAACTGATCGGGAGCACGACCATGGATTTCACACCTTCAGAAAAGTCCCAGCAACTCCTGCAAAAACTCGAACGGTTTTTTGACGAGCATATTTACCCCAACGAGGCGGAATACGCCCGCCAGTTGCATGGCGCTGACAATCGCTTTGCAGCCCTGCCTTTGATGGATGAGCTGAAAACCAGGGCGAGAGCATCCGGCTTGTGGAATCTGTTTGTGCCGCCGTCGCACGCGGAGTATTGCGAGCACGGCGGCCTCAGCTTCAGCGACTACGCGCCGCTGGCCGAGGTCATGGGGAGGGTGCAGTGGAGTCCGGAAGTATTCAACTGTAACGCGCCCGATACCGGCAACATGGAAGTGCTGATGAACTTCGGCACCGCAGCCCAGAAAGCCGCATGGCTGACACCGCTACTCAATGGCGAGATCCGTTCGTCCTATGCGATGACCGAGCCACAGGTGGCCTCCAGCGATGCAACCAACATAGAGCTGCGCATTGAGCGGGTTGGTGACGAATGGGTGCTGAACGGGCGCAAGTGGTTTATCACCGGTGCAATGTATGAGCGCACGAAAATTTTCATCGTGATGGGCAAGTCTGACCCGACTAACCCGAACCGTCATCAGCAACAAACGCAGGTGCTGGTACCCAAAGACACCGCCGGCCTTGAGATTATTCGACCGTTAACCACGCTCGGGTATGACGATGCACCGATTGGTCACGCGGAGCTGGTGTTCGACAATGTTCGGGTGCCGGTCGACAATGTCTTGCTGGGTGAAGGGCGTGGTTTCGACATTGCGCAAAGCCGTTTGGGGCCTGGCAGAATGCATCACTGCATGCGTCTGATTGGTGCCGCTCAGCGTGCGCTGGAATTGGCCTGTCAGCGCGCGGTTTCACGCACGACCTTTGGTCGGCCGCTGAGCAAACACCAATCGGTGCGTGAAGACATTTCAAAAAGTTTTTCGGAAGTGGAAATGGCCCGCTTGCTGGTGCTGAAAACCTGCGACAAGATAGATCGCGAAGGGGTTGCCGCCTCTATCGATATGATTGCGGCCACCAAAACCACAGTGCCGTTGCTGGTACAGAATCTGATTGATCGTTGCATGCAGCTGCATGGCGCCGGCGGCCTGACCGAGGATTATTTCATGGCCGAAGCGTTTAACTATGCGCGCTGGTGCCGACAGGCCGACGGCCCTGATCAGGTGCACCAGATGGCTCTGGGCAAGAAAATTATTGAACGTTACAGCGCATAGGACATTGTCATGACCAAGCTGGAACTCGATACCGCGAAACTGGAACGCTACCTGGCGGAGCATATTCCCGAGTTTGAAGGCCCTCTAACGGCTGAAAAATTTGCCGGCGGTCAGTCCAACCCGACTTACCTGCTTGCCTGCCCCAGTGGGCGCTATGTGCTGCGCCGCAAGCCACCGGGTGAGCTGCTGAAATCGGCCCACGCGGTCGACCGGGAGTTCAGGGTCATGAGCGCGCTGGCGGCCACGGCCGTTCCCGTGCCCAGCATGCGGCTACTGTGTGACGACGCCAGTATTATCGGCTCCATGTTTTACGTGATGGATTTTGTCGAGGGGCGCATTTTCTGGAATGCGGCCTTGCCGGAGCAGACTAACAGTGAGCGTAGCGCCATTTACGATGCCATGAATCAGGTGCTGGTGGACCTGCACAGTGTGGATGTTGAGGCCGTCGGGCTGTCTGACTACGGCAAGCCCGGCAATTATTTTGAGCGTCAGATTTCGCGCTGGACCAAACAGTACCGCGCCAGTGAAACCGAAACCATTCCCGCCATGGAAACGCTGATGCAATGGTTGGCGCACAACAAACCGGACGACGATGGATTGGTATGCATCAATCACGGCGATTTCCGTTTGGACAACATGATGTTTCACCCGGCTGAAAACCGGGTCGTGGCGTTGCTGGATTGGGAGCTGTCTACCCTCGGCCACCCCTATGCGGATCTGGC
>JBFHCW010000134.1:0-6318 GCA_041585035.1 Litorivivens sp. | reverse complement strand
TTGTCATCATTGGCGTCAGACCAGCCATCGCCGTCGGCATCGATGTGGTAGCTCAGTGTAATGGCCAAAACGGCCGTGGCGAAGGTGCTGCCGGGTTCGGGCGCGGCAGCGGGTATGCTCTGTTCCCGCACATGCTCGCGCCACGTGGTGCCGGGGTTGTCGGCCAGGGGGAGGAGTAGTTTGCTGGATGTGCGAACCATGCTCGCCATACGCTCCATCGCAAATTGCGCGTCCAGCAACAGCTCCATGCGTTTTTCAACCAGGCTCCGTGATTGCAGTGCCGTATTGACGATGCCGGCCAGGCCGACCACTAGCGCAGCCGTGATCGCGATCGAGAACAGCATTTCGACCAGTGTTAAGCCCTGACTGGGCTTGGCGACGGACTTCATTCGCTCACCACCCATTCTATACTGTGGTTGCTGTTGGGGATGCTGACCCGCAGCCACAGAGCCCCGTCATCGGTGCCGGTGCGCGGGTTGTTGTCGGCGTCGGCATTGTCCATGTCGTGGGCCGCTATGTAGACATCTCGCTGCACGCTGCTGCCATTTGCGAGCAGGTAGGAGTCGCTGAGTGCGCTGGGCGTGGCTTCACCGGCAGCGTTGATTTCGAGCTCACCAAAGGACCGCGAGAGCAGGTCTTCTACTTTCGAGCGCAGTGCGTAGTGCTCAAGCAGTAATTGCTCATGGCTGGCGCTTGAGAAAAGCGCCGAACGCAAAGCCTCTATCGCGGGCACTAGTAGTACCGCCATCATAACAACGGCGGCAAGCACCTCGGGGTAGGAAATGCCTCTGCTGTAGCGTGAAAGTGACCGCACGATCATGGCGATACCTTTACGCGTCCGTTTGCAGGCTCGACGGTAATCGTTTTCGTGTCGGCGCCTGCCGTCAGGGTAATGGATGCGCTGGCCAGCGGGAGTGAGGTGACGCCGCTATCAAAGTAGGGCACACCAGCGCTGTTAAAGTCGATGTGGTTCTGACTCACGCCGATTCCGTAGGTAAAGCTAACGCTACTGAGGGTGACGCCCTCGAAGCCCGCGCTAAGCCCCACCGTAAAGTCGATGAGCTGCTTGGAGTGAGGATGCCGCACATTGTAGCTTCTGACGGGAATGGCGCCGGGTGTGAGCGTGTAAACGCGAACGCGCTGCGAGGCAGCACTGCTTGTGACCCCGTGAGGGATGCCGGTGCGCATGGCTTCGCTTCGCGCAATTTTTAAAGCGCTGGCAATTTCTTTGGCCGCATTGGTGAGCTTCACCTCGGCCAGCCCGGATTTTCCCGATAGCATATAGAGTGAGAAAATGGCGATCAGGCTGACTACGATCAGAATCTCGATGAGGGTAAAGCCGGCAATGCGAGAGCATTGCGTGGCGGACCTGTCGTCGTGTGGCGCAGGTTTCGGTAACGGTGGTATTAACAACGATTTCGTGGCGATTGCCTACTCCGGATAAAATGCCGAGTAACGCGCTCTGTCAAGCCGGTATCCGCTATCAGGCGTGTTCATGTACTATACTCACAGACATGTGCGTGTGCCAAGTGGCTAGGGCGGCTGGCCTTTGGTCTGGTCGACATAATAATGATGAAACTCAAAAGAGGGGCGGCGATGATCAATGCCGATGCCCATTATGGCATGGCCCAATGCGGCTTGTTCTTTGGCAGTGTGGCCGGGAGTAGGGATTGAAGGTGGCTCCTGATTGGCTAGCCATGGGGCGTGGTCCTGGATACAGCGCTATTGGCTTTTCAGTTCTCGAAGACGCGATTAACCTCGTGCAGCTTCGTATGGGTGGCGATTCTCCGGTCGTATCTGCTGCAGCCCTGCTCGACGTTGACGCCGATATAGACAAACTGCTGGAAAATCCGAAGCATTTAAAGCGTCTGCTCGCACCTGCCTTGAAAGAGAGTTTTGTTGGTCGCAAGGTGTATAGCTGCTTGCCCGCCGAGCATTACCGTCTGCTCTACGTAAACTACAAGGAATCGCAGCCCGGTGAAGGCGGGGCAGCGATATTGAATCAGATTAAGGATCGCCTCGACGGGCCACTGTCAGAATTTGTAGTTGATTACATGCCTATTCGAGCTAACGCGAAAAATGAGGATCAGCTGGCTTTGGTTTCCGTTGCGAAACGGGGCGTCGTCATTGACTATCTGGAGCGCTTGCGCCAAGCGGGACTCAATGTGGATGCGCTGGAGATTGCACCGGTAGCCATTAATCGCTTGTTGGCCGCCGTCGCCGCGCCCGACAACTACCACAATAGTATTTCGGTAAGCTTTGGTCGTTACAAAAGTTCTCTGTCGGTTTTCTCCGGGCGCCGTCTAATTTTGAATCGCGAGGTTTTGCTGGGTGAGCGGGACATCATCCAGCAATTGTGTCGTTCGCTGGATGTGGACGAGCCTTTTGCCCGCAGAATGTTGCGCCAGCAAGTGGCAACACCAGCGCAGACCAATGCCGAGGACGAAGCCCGAAATGGCGTTCTGCCGGCTACCGTTGGGCAGATATTAAAGCCACTTTTCCTAAAGTTCTCCAATGAAATTGAAAAAGCGACGGCCTACGCTGCCTCGCAAACGCGTGGCGAACCCATTCGGCAGCTGTTTCTGCTTGGTGCGGCAAGCGAATGGCCATTGGCGCATCAAGTGCTGGGTGAAATCGTGAAGCTTCCTGTTCATGTCTTATCGCCAGTGGCGAGCTACGAGCCCTTGCAGGATTTTCTTGGTGTACCGCGGGAGCTCTCCGATTACTGCTTGCCCTTGAGTTGCGGGCTGGCATTGCGGGGGTGGGCCGGATGAGTGACATTGATCTTATTCCGGAAGATTACCGAAAAAATCGACAAATTCTTGGTGATCTAAAGGTCTTTGCCAGCGTTGCAGTAATTATTGCACTGCTGGCGGCATTGCTTATTGCCTTGCTGCAAATTATGACAGGAACAGCGCAAGCAACGGCCGGTACGCTAAGTGGCAAGCAGCTGTTGATTGATCAGAAAAGCGCGCAACTGCAAACCCTTGATGAGCAGATTAAGTTTATGAGCGACCAGCTCTTCGTGCTGTCGGGTTTTCGTGGCGGTCAGACTGCGCCGGGATTACTTGTTGCTATTGACCGGGCGCTGGATAGCAGCGAGGTGTGGTTTGCAAAGCTGACCTTCGGCCGTGCAGGCAGCATTGTCGACAAGAAAGTGGCGGCGGCATCTAACGGTTATTTTATTGTTCTGCCAAAACAGAATCAGGCGGATACAGAAAAGGCATGGCAGATAGAAACGCATATGGAAATACTGGGCTATGCGAGAAATTACGCCAAATTATCCGATTTTGTCGGGGAGCTTCTCAAGCAGGCCGAAGTGAATACGGTGAAGATTATACGCTCCGGTCGCAGGACCTTGGGTAATACAGATCTCGTTGAGTTTGAGCTGGCCATCATTGTTAATCCGAGGAGAAAGGGTTGATGAAGCCAATAAACTGGTCAGAGCACGTTGACCCGCGGTCTCTGCGGCTTTTGTTGACAGGTGTTTTGTTGCTGCTCGTTACTGCGCTGGTGCTCTACGTCATAAAGCCGCAAGTGACTGAGCTTAATTCGCTTTTGAAAAGTAATAAAAGTCTCGGGGAGGCAATTGCTTACGGCCCTGAGCTTGAGGCACAAATCGAGAGCCGCTATCTATCCATGGCTGAGCTGGAGTCGAAGCTGTTTGGCACGGCGGGGGCGGTTTCAACTACGAAGATAGAAAGTCATATTGTTGGGGAGTTGCAGAAAATATCCTGGGTCAATGGCGTTACCCTTGAGAGTGTTAAGCCACTGCCGCGCAAGCCCATTATGGGTTTTGACGAACTTCCCTTTGAAGTTTCATTGCGCGGCGATTATTTCAACCTGTTTAGCTGGCTTCAAGCTGTGAACCGACAACTGGGTTTCATTGTTGTGGACCATTTTGAAGTCTCTGCAGGAAACCGGACAGCTACGGATCCCAATTTGAATATGACGCTACGAATGGCGAATTATCGGGTCGCCAAATGACCAGGCGGAGGAGTCGTTTGATTTTTGTTGTCGCGCTCCTGATCGGCTCAGGCGCGGTAGCGGATGAAGACTTGCGGCTGCGCAATGACCCTTTTAAGGCGCCGCCGCTGGGGTTCAGCGGCAGCGGCGGGCTAGTCAGCACATCTATACTGCCCGTGGTGCGAGCTGTAATGATTTCGGGTGGCTACCGTTCTGCCAATGTCAACGGCAAGGTTGTGATGGAAGGTGATGTTATCGACGCTTATACCGTGGTTGAAATTATGGAAGGCGTAGTGGTTTTTAAGAAAAACGAGAGTGAATACAAAATCCCGGTATACGCCGGCGACAGTGCCAGAGGTTTACGCTAATGAGACAAGCTAGGTACTTGGGTTTTCGGTTTGGCTTCATTCCTGTTGTTTTTCTCCTGGCTTCACTGGTTTCTATGACGACGCTTGCTCAGGAACGGTTTTCCCTGAGCGCCAACGATACTCCGGTGCGCGACCTTATGGCTATGTTGGCGCAAAAGGGGCGGGTTAGCATACTGTTGGAAAAGGATGTTAAAGGAGACCTCTCGTTTAACTTGTTTGACGTAACGATGGACGAAGCGGTTAAGTCGGTTGCTGAAATGGCTGGCTTTGTTGCAGAGAAGCGGGGTAAAACCTACTACATTATTGATAAAAAAAATGTAGGCTCCAGCTCGGCAAGTGGTGTCACGAGTTTTAAAGCTTATCCCGTTCGTTACGCCGATCCACAAGCGCTTCTGGAAGTCGCAAAAAGTTATATTTCTAGTTACGGAAAAGTGACATTGGCCGCGCAAGAGCGAGTGCTTGTCATTGAAGATAAGCCCGACTTTCTTTACAAAATTCAAAGACTGCTGGATGTCATAGATGCAGCGCCGCGCCAAATACTCATCGAAGCACGAATATTGGAAATTACGCTCAATGATAGTTTGGCTCACGGTATTAATTGGACAAAGCTTTTCTCGGTTGATCCGGGCGAAATTAAGCGGTTTGGTGTACAGGGTTTGGCGGCGCCGGGAGCGCCGGGTTTATTCGCGAATGTTGTAAACGACAATATTGATTTGCTGTTGGATGCGCTGCAAACGGATGGTCGCTTGCGCACAATATCGACACCCAAGTTGCTGGCGCTGGAAAATAAGGAAGCTTCGGTGGTGGTGGGCGAGCGTATCGGCTACCGCGTGACGACGACGATCAATCAGGTCACGACCGAAAGCATCGAGTTTCTTGAATCGGGTGTTATTTTACGGGTCACGCCGTCGATCGACGCTAACAACAAAGTGATGCTCGATATTTACCCGCAAATCAGTACCGGTAGCGTGAACAATGGCATCCCCTCTAAAAATACGACCGAGGTGGTGACGAATCTGATTACTAATGACAAGCAAACGGTATTTATTGGCGGCTTGTTAAAAAATACGGTTACCGAGACGCTAAGCGGTGTCCCTTTCTTGAAAGATATCCCATTGATTGGAAAGCTTTTTTCAAGTAGCGAAAAGACCAGTTTGCGCACGGAAACGGTTGTGCTCATCACGCCTTATATCATCAGTGATGACGAGGATTTTAACGGCCAGTTTATTCGTACCGTTGACCGCGAAGAAAAAGAGGTTCTTGACTATATCAAATCCGGGCGCTTTGGTGATTCGGCGAAAGCCGCGATGGAGGATGGCGCTGAGCAAACTGATGTCGCGCCCGTTGAAAGTAAATCTGGTGACGCTGGGTCAGCTCCGGTCAGAATGCGAGGTCCGCGCCGGTAGGCGAGTTGCCGGCGAGCGCTGCCTGCTGTGCATCGGAGATCGGAGGCGACGACCGAGCCTTACTTTGATGTGTTAGTGGAAGGGAGCCGGGCGCCGAAAGTGCAGATGATGCTGGTGTGTCCGGCCCTGGCTGGCGCGGACGCCTCGCCTAGCGAGCGGGCTAGGCGAGCTGCGCCCCTTGGGTTCAGCGTTTGATTACTTGGCTATGCCGATGAAGTAGTCATAGTAACCGGGTGCCGCCATGACAATTTCAATGCCGATCAGTATGATAATGATCCACTCTAGGAATGAGCTGTGCTGATGGTTCTGCTCATCGGCGAGCATTTCCAGCAGCTCGTGAATGGTCTGCAGTTTCTGCGACAGCACATCGACCCGCGGGCGTATATCCAGATAGCGCGCAGCCTGGTTGTACAGGCTTTCCAGTGCCGGGTATTCCCAGAAAAACTCGGGAGTATCCAGCAGACCGTAATGCAGAATGATATCGCTCTTGGTGGAAAAAAGGTGGCCGCGAATTTTCGCGATGGCTTTTCGCCCCAGTTTCATACGGCCGGTCTGGGCCAGTGAACGGGGAATGTCTG
>JBFHCW010000133.1:0-6468 GCA_041585035.1 Litorivivens sp. | reverse complement strand
TCCGTACCTGTGTACACCTGATTCAAAAGCAGTTTAGACTCTATAGTTACTATAGAGTCAACTGGGTCTGAGAGTGGTCTTACCGGGAGGCATGCCATGAAGATTGGTCAATTGGCCGACAAGTCGGGAAGTAGCGTTCAGACGATTCGCTACTATGAGAAAGAGGGCCTGTTGCCTGCTATTTCCCGCACCGAAGGTAACTTTCGCGTTTACGATAGCAACGCGTTACAGCAATTGCTATTTATCCGGCAGTGCCGGCAACTAGGCATATCCATAGAAGAAATCCGTAAGTTGGCAGAACTCAAAGTGTCACCGGGTACTGGCTGCGATGAAGTTTACCGGCTGGTCGACGACCACATTCAGACGATCAGCGAAAGAATCCGGGATTTGAAGCAGCTGAAAAAGGAACTTGGTGCCCTGAGAAAGACTTGCTCAACCGGCAGAAGCGTGGAGAATTGCGGCATACTAAAAAGCCTCTCCACTGACAGGGCATAACCATAAAAATAGAAATATCCGGCTCAAGAATATGAGCCGGATCGGGTGATCTCAGCGTGTTTTTTTACGGCGATGCAGCCAGTGGTAAAGCACGGGCAAGACCACAAGGGTTAGCAGCGTGGACGAGATAATCCCGCCAATCACCACAGTCGCCAGTGGCCGCTGTACTTCCGCTCCGGTACCGGTGTTCAAGGCCATCGGCACAAAGCCCAAGCTGGCAACCAGCGCCGTCATCAACACCGGACGCAGTCGAATCAGGGCCCCTTCGATAATCGCGTGACGCAGGTCGCCGGTTTCATGCCAGAGATCACGGATAAAGGACAGCATCACCAAACCGTTAAGCACCGCCACTCCGGACAGGGCGATAAAACCGACCCCCGCGGAAATGGACAGAGGCAGGTCTCTGAACCAGAGGGCCATTACGCCACCTGTGAGCGCCAGGGGAACGCCGGTAAAAATAATCAGCGAG
This sequence comes from Litorivivens sp., assembly GCA_041585035.1. Classification (GTDB taxonomy): domain Bacteria; phylum Pseudomonadota; class Gammaproteobacteria; order Pseudomonadales; family Spongiibacteraceae; genus Litorivivens. The sequence goes on along the minus strand of JBFHCW010000133.1, from coordinate 5,504 downwards.
TCTTTCAGCGAGCCAAAGGCCATGACCAGCAACCCGAGAATAATTGCCAGGGTGATTGGCACCACAAGTGCCAGGCGCTGACTGGCAGATTCCAATTGCTCAAAGGTGCCGCCGTAATCCAGCCAGTAGCCGCTCGGCAGATCGACTTTTTCGGCAATCTGCTGTTTGACCTCATCGACAAAGCCGCCGAGATCGCGGTCGCGAACGTTTGCGGTTACCACCACACGACGCTTGCCGTTTTCACGGCTGATCTGGGCTGGCGCCGGTTTGAGTTGCAACTCGGCGACTTCACCCAGTGGCACATAACGCCCTTCGGGTAAGGGCACGGGCAGATAGCTGAGGCTGTCTATATCCCGGCGAATATCCTCCGGCAAGCGCAAGGCCAGAGTAAAACGACGGTCGCCTTCGTAGATCAGCCCCACCGGTTGGCCGCCAATGCCCGCCGAAACCAGATCCTGCAGATCATCAACAGTTAAACCGTAGCGGGCGAGGGTGATGCGCTTGGGAATGACCGAGAGCATGGGTAGGCCACTGACCTGCTCGACTCGTGCATCGGCGGCGCCTTCGACTTCTTTGAGCACTGCCAGGATTTCTTCAGCCGTTGCTTCGAGCTGGTCGAGGTCATCACCGAAGACCTTAATGCCGAGATCGGCCCGTACGCCCGAAATAAGCTCGTTAAAACGCATTTGAATGGGCTGGGTAAACTCGTAGTTGTTTCCCGGCAGCTCTTCTAGCGCTGACTCCATCGCGCTCACCAGATCGGCTTTTGATCGGTTGGGGTCAGGCCATTGATCGCGAGGTTTCAGCATGACGAAATTATCCGCCACATTCGGCGGCATCGGGTCGGTGGCGACTTCGGGTGTACCGATTTTTGCAAAAACCTTGTCCACTTCCGGGAAGGCTTTCAGGCGTTCTTCCAGAATCGCCTGCAGCTTAATGGACTGCTCAAGCCCCGTACCGGGAATGCGCAAGGCATGAAGCGCAATATCACCTTCATCGAGCTGCGGGACAAATTCCGAGCCTAACGTGGTGGCAAGCCATAAGCACACGACTACCAGTGCCGTGGCCCCGGCTACCACAATACCGCGAAAGGCCAATGCTTTTTCCAACAAGGGGCGGTAAAGCGATTTTCCCACCCGAATTATGCCGCTTTCCTTTTCACGAACAGGCTTGTTCATCACCACCGCGACAGCCGCGGGCACGACGGTAAGTGACAGCAGCATCGCCGCGAGCAAAGCCATGACCACGGTTGCCGCCATCGGGTGAAACATTTTTCCTTCCACGCCGCTGAGGGTGAAAATCGGAATGTAGACAACGGTGATAATGGCAACGCCGAAGAGACTTGGGCGGATGACTTCCGTCGTCGCCTGGAAAACAACTTCCAAACGCTCACGCAACGCAAGCTGGGTATCGCTTTGGGACAACGACAGGCGGCGAATACAGTTTTCCACGATAATCACCGCGCCATCGACAATCAAACCAAAATCCAGTGCCCCCAAACTCATCAGGTTAGCGGATACGCCGGTTCGAACCATGCCCGTGATCGTGGCCATCATGGAAAGTGGAATAACAGCAGCCGTGATCAGAGCAGCTCGGATATTGCCGAGTAGCAGGAACAGCACGACGATGACCAGTAAAGCGCCTTCGAGCAGGTTTTTCTGAACAGTGGCGACGGTTTTGTCCACCAGTGTGGTGCGGTCGTACACAGTTTCGACCTTGATGCCGTCTGGCAGTGAGGCTTTAACGTTCTCAAGCTTGTCGGCCAGATCGCGGGCCACGGCGCGCGAATTAGCCCCCATCAACATCATCGCCGTACCGAGCACGGTTTCCTTACCATCGCGGGTGGCAGCGCCGGTTCGCAGTTCCTTGCCAATGGCCACCTCTGCAATATCTTTCACCTTGATAGGCGAAGAGCCGTGACGCCCAACGACCACGTTCTCGATTTCTTCAATCGTCTGTAGCTGACCGGGTGAGCGCACCAGAATCTGCTGGCCGTTGCGCTCGATATAACCCGCCCCGCGATTGGCATTGTTGGCGCCCAGCGCAGTGACGATGTCTTTCAGTGCAATGCCGTGTTCCAGCAGTTTTATCGGGCTCGGGGTAACGTGGTACTGCTTGTCGAAACCGCCAATGGTATTGATTTCAACCACCCCGCGAACCTGTGCCATCTGGGGTTTGATAATCCAGTCCTGGATCTCCCGCAGTGCGGTGGCGTCATAAGGTGAACCATCGGGTTGTTGGGCGCCGGGCTCGGCTTCAACGGTGTAGCTGAATATTTCTCCCAGTCCGGTGGCCAGTGGCCCCATGGTGGGTTCCAATCCCGGCGGCAAGCCGCTTTTGATGGCCGCCAGGCGTTCGTCGATGAGATTGCGGGCGTGATAAATATCGGTGCCTTCCTCGAAGACTACCGTCACCTGTGACAAGCCATAGCGAGACAGGGAGCGGGTGTAGTCGAGTTGCGGCAACCCGTAGAGCGCAGTTTCTACGGGAAAGGTAATCCGCTGCTCCGCTTCCAGCGGCGAATAGCCGGGGGCTTCGGTATTAATCTGAACCTGCACGTTGGTGATATCGGGTACGGCGTCGATGGGGAGGCGCTGGTAGCTCCATATCCCCAGCCCCGTCAGTACCAGAATCAGGCTCAGCATCAGATAGCGTCGCTCAATGGAGAGACGCACAATGGAATCAATCATGGTGCTCTCCTTAATGTTCGTGGGCGGCGCCGGACTTTTCGATATCGGCCTTGATCAGGAAACTGTTTTCAATCACGTAGTGATCGCCCGGTTTGAGACCAGAAAGAATCTCTGTATGGCGACCATCCGTGCGGCCCACTTTAACGGGCTGTGCGTGATAGCGATTCCCCTCCTGAACAAACACCACCGTTTTGCCGTCGTGTGTTTGCAGCGCTTTGTTCTCAACCACAAGGGGCACAGATATAATTTCGGCATCGATTTCGCCGGTTACCAGATCACCGGGGGCCATATCGCCGCTGTTGTTTTCCAGCGTCGTGCGGGCCAACACATAGGGTTCGCCATTGTCGGCTGGAGCGAGCGATTCAATGGTGCTTTCATGACGGTGACCGTTGTGCACTACATGTACGGGAAGGCCGGGTTTTACCTCGAAGCGCTGACCGGAAAATACCTGCATCGTGGCCCACATGCGCTGGGTATTTACCAGAGTAAACAGCGGAGTAGAGCCGGTAATTTCACCGACGCTGGTTTGGCGGGCTTGCACAACTCCAGCAATCGGGGCGCGCACCGCATAGTCTTTCAGGCTGTCGTTGGATTCCACCGTGGCCAGTACATCGCCCTTCGAGACTGTTTGGCCGACACTCACGGCGACGGATTTAACCAGACCGGTAAAGCGGGCGCGCACATCCACACGCTGATCCGGCGGTAAATCCAGTCGACCGTAGACGCGAAGATGACGCTCTATCGTGCCGGGCGCCGCTTCAGCGACCGTAATGCCATTACGCTGAGCCATTTCTTCGGTGATTGTGGAAACGCTGCCTTCTTCATGGCCGTGATCATCGTCGTCGTGTGTGGCACTTGCCTGAGAAAGGGACGCGCTGCCCAGTAACAGGCTGAAAATTACTATATTGAGTTTCATGGAATACGTCCTGAATTCAGCGTGCATTGGTCGCCTCCGGTGATAACGGGGCGGCAGTCAATTGTTCTATCAGAGCCTGGTTATGCAGAGCCGTGGTGGCCGCCGTAATCAGGTTGCGCCTGCCGTCGAGGTACTCTCTCTGCGCAGCAACCCAGTCGGTATAGCGGTAGCGGCCCTGTTCATAGGCTTGTCGCGTCTGTTGCTGTGCGGATTCCAGCGCTGGCAGGATGGCCGTGCGCAGTGCCTCAACCGATGCCCGGCTTTGGCCGTAGGTTTGCCAGGCTTCAAACAGACGGGCGCGCAGTCTCAATTCGGCATTGTCTCGCCGATAGGCCTGCTGCAGCTGTTCGGCATAGGCCGCGTCGAGATTGCCGCGATTACGGCGCCCGGAAAACAGCGGAATCGAAATACCCGCAGTAAGCGACGAGTCGCCGCTGACCTGGTCGCGGCGAACGCCCAGGCGCCAGCCAACATCCGCGCTGGATTGGCTGCGTATCAGCTCCAGGTCAGCAGCAGCCATGCGTTGTTCTGCGGCCAGAATTTCGAGTATCGGCGAGTCGGCTACCTGCTCAAACAGGTTCTTAAAGGAGGGAGCCTCGGTGATATTAAACAAGTCGCCGCTCACGGTAGCGAAGCGGGGCTGTTCATCTCCCCACAAAATGGCCAGCGCCAGCTTCCCGGCTTCCAGTTCTGAGCGGAGGTTTTGCAATCGAAGTGCGGCCTGAGCCAGATCGGCCTTGGCTCGAAGCTGGTCAGCCTCGGGGGCAGCGCCCCGGTTGCTTCGCTCGGTCACGATGGCAGCCGTGCGTTCCGCTAGCGCATGAGCACTTTCGGCGAGTGATACCAGTTGTTGCAGGCTCAGCACCGACACAAAGCGCTGGGTCACCTGAGCGACCAGATCCACGGCGGCAGCCTCACGTTCGGCGTTGGTCAGGGCATAGCGGGTATCGGCTAACGCCACGCGGGCCGCTCGCTTATCACCTAGCTCAATAATAGAGCCAATCGACAGCGTGTATTCCGCGTTATCTGTACCGGAGAGTTCGCCAGAGCCAGCCAGATTTTCGGCTTCCAGCTCCACGGTATACGCGGGTGAGAGATCGGCGCTTTGACGCCGGCCGGCAACGGCCTGAAGACGCAGTGGAAACACCTGTAACGCCGGGTTTTGCGCCAGTGCGCGCTCAACAGCTTGCTGCAGGCTGAGTTCTGCGATGGCGGCGGGCGCCAATAGGCACAGCACAAGCGCAAGCCACCGCCTGAGCGGATTTTTGCAATTTTTCATGGGTAGATCCTGTTTTGTTAACGCTTGGGGCGATAAAGGCGAACAGGACTAGATGATGGGAGGGCGAAAAACGTCGTTAGCGTGGGCATCAGCCAGTGGAGACAGTCTAAACGATGGGCTGGTTCGAGCGGCAAGTGAGTCAAAGGATGCAACCGCCGGTGGTATCACCATGATCTGGTGAAAGTGGCAATGGCAGCAGTGCAGGCAGTTTTCGGAACTCTCTTGGGAACCACTAGCTTGCTTATCGTTGTCAGGCTGTGAGTCCGTAAGATGTACAAGCTCTTCGTGGGGGGCGCCATCATCCGCATTGAAGCTGTGTTCATCCAGCATAGACCACACCGATTGCGAAGCAATCAGCATGATGAGCATGTAGATGATGCGGGTGGTATTCACAGATTCGTGGCTTTTTATCCAGACTGAACCAAAGGGTAGCGCATAGGATTGCGGTAGTCGATAGAAGTTCCGTCTCACAGCATAGTGGATTAGGATTGGTGGTATTGCTCGTCGATACAAACTATCGCCTAGTGGAGGTCATTTGGTGGGAAGGTTTGCCAAAAACATTGCGCCCTATGTGCTCGCTGAGCTCGGCAAAGCGGAGAGTGCGTCTGAAAATGGCGAT
>JBFHCW010000132.1:0-6522 GCA_041585035.1 Litorivivens sp. | reverse complement strand
CTTAAGTCAACTGGCTTTTATTTCAGGTGTCCTTAATGCCCCCCTAATGGGCAGTTATAACGGCAGGTTTTCTCAGAAAGAAACGTTTATCCGGCGTCACCAATCCGCCTATCCGCGCCCCCCCCATCTGCTATCCGTAAAGCAGTTAGTGCGCTTTTCGATAGACTTTCGTAAAGGCAACTGGCTCAGTCAGGATTTGTCCCTTAACCTGCTCAAAATCCACCGGGTAGTTCGCCTCCATCTGATGGATTGCCCTGACAACCTCCATGCCACTCGTGACTTTGCCAAAGGCAGCACCGCCCTGCCCGTCGGGAAAACGCGCCCCCCCAAAGTCGAGCCCGGGGTTATCACCTATGCAGATAAAAAAGGCCCCGGGTGTGGCCGTTCCCGGCGCGAATCTCGCCAGTGATAAAACACCGTCCTTATGGAGAATGCCGGTTTGCTCTGTCGTTTCATGGATGATGCCGGGCATTGTCGCCGCCTTCGCCGGATCCAGACCACCCTGAACTATCTCGATACCCGGCACGGCGTTATCATTCGCCTTGGTCACCACACGGTAAAAAAACGCCTCATTAAACAAGCCCTGATCCACATACTTTACAAATTCACCGGCACTCACCGGGGCCTTGTCGGTATAGAGCGCGATCTCGATATCGCCCAAAGTGGTCTCGATCACCACCTCGACCACAGCGGAAGCCTTGTCGGGCGCTACCGTCGTTTGCTGCGCACAGGCCGCCAGCATGATCGTGAGCGCGACGGCCAGTATTTTTGTCAACGCCAAGGTGTTTTCCTTTTTTCTCGCAAACCCAAGCATGACTATTTCTCCAACAGCACCTTGTCCAGAAACGGCGCGAATGCGTCGAGGTTTTTCTGATAATCGTTCATACCATAGTGCGCCAAGCCCGTATCCATCCACTGGATTTCCCAACCCCTGGCTTTCAGCGTATCCGCACCCGCCCGGGTGCGCTTGGACAGGTCGTGCACCATGCCCCCTATTTCGACGGTGTCATCCACATCGTGGTAGACCAATCGCGGCGCGGTGATGTTGTCCAATAAATCGAGTTGATTGGTCTCCCCAACGCTGGTGTAAAACTGGATCGACGCGCGATTCAGTAAATAGCCGGGCGTACCGTTCAGCTTCGCTGCTTCCATTTGGTCTTTGGCTTGATGTACCGCCAGCAGCATATCGCTGGAGGGTTGCCACATTGGCGGATAACCGCCGACAACCAATGCCGATAGCCGATCGGTACGGGCAGCGAGCTGCAAACCGACGGCCCCACCAAAGGAGTAACCCCACCAGGCAAATTGATCTGCACCGGCGGCATCGGCAATCGCCAGAATTTCCGCCGCCGCCTGATCCGCCGTCAATGCCGGCACTCCGGTCGCCGTCGACTTACCCATACCCTTGGGCCAGTCCGCCACGATCACGCGGTAACGATCCGACAGGCCGGCAATATAACCCCGGTAAACTGCCGCACTACCCGGCATCGGCGCTGTGAGATAAATTTGGGAGCCGAGGAAGACAAACGGCCCGCTCTCACCAAACACCTCATACTGCACCTGCCCGCCGCCGGGCAGTGTTACCCATTGTGGATTGTTTGCGACGCTCTCAATAGGGCCTTTGAGCTGATCACTTTCCTTCAGGGCTTCCTCCAGGTTAACGCCCTCGGCCTCTGCTTGTTCAGCTGCTTCAGTGGCTACCGGCGCCGAAGCGGACTGTCTCTCAGAGCACGCAATTAACGTAGTGGCAATAACAGCGGCCACAACGAGACGGGTACACGCTAAAACAATGCTTCGATCAATCATTTCTAATTACCTATGAGTACGTTGAAATTTAATAAACCTTTTTAAGCCACTTCTTAAACCACTTCTTAAGAGGTGTCGGTTATTAAGGGCATCAGAGCTCTAGAACTCGGTCGCGATTCTGAGTGTCACCGTTCTGGGTCGCGTATACGTGCCCGTGTTGTTTGCGTTGACGCCTGTCTGCGCCTGCCTGTTCTTGAGGTTGGACACGTTCAGTGCGATGTTTGGCGCCCCCGGCATCGCGAGATTGCTGATGAACAACTGCAGATCGTAGTTTTCGTAGCCGAAGATTTCATTGGTGTGGTTCAGATCGTGAAACGCCTTGCCCGTGTAACTGTGGGAGAGGGTCACACCGCCACGCCAGGGCCCGGCCGATCCCTGCCATGAGACGGATGAGCTGGACTGGAACTTCGGCGTCAGCGGCCAGCGATGGCCGGGCTTGACCTCCGTGCCTTGCTGGGTTGTGAAGTCGGCTTTGGCAACCGTATCCGTGTATGCGGCACTGTAGGTCAGCGTCAGGCCATCAATGGGCGGCAGGTATTGCAGGGCCAGTTCCATGCCCTTGCTGCGCGCGCGGCCGATGTTGTCGATATACGCGTTAATTAGCGTCTCATCCACCTGGTAGATCTGCGGCTGGTCCCAGTCGAGGTAGAACAAGGTACCATCGGCAAGCAGCGTGTTGTCGAGCCACTGCGAGCGCAAGCCCAGTTCGTAGTTCCAGATCGAATCGCTCTTGTAGACTTCGGGGACGTCTGTGGTCACAGTATCGCCGAGCAGTTGCGGGCCGCCGAATCGGAACCCCCGCGAGACGCCGGTATAGATCTTGACCTTGTCGTTGACGAAGAACTCGGCGGTGAATTTGGGGCTCAGGCCTTTTTCCTCGACCGTGGCGTCGTTGACCGTCTCCGTTTCACCCGACGGCAATGAACCGCTGAGCGCCAGTGGGCCGCTGCTCGTGACCGTGCCGCCAGATTCAATCTTGTACGCCCGCAAGCCCAGTGACAGCTCGATCCAGCCAAAGATCTCGCGCTGAACCTCACCGAACAGCGCCAGCTCCCTGACCTCGACATCCGGGCTGAAGCGCGCGGCCAGGACGTTGCCCTCGTCGTCGGAAACATTGCCCAGGCCCGGTAGGCCGGTCAATGCGGCCAGCGGCGCACCCTCGCCGGCGATAATATTCATGATTTCGAACAACGCTAACTGCTGCCAGAACAGGCCGCCGATCCACGTCCACGGGCCATCGCCGCTCGAGGTGAAGCGCAGCTCTTGCATGTAGCCCTCGGACTCGTTGTCGAAATCTGCGGCCAGCGCCGGCGGCGGGTTATCGCCGGCGACACCACGGGAGACGTCAACGAAGTTATCGTAGAACTTGCGTGTTCGGGTGCTCTGCGACAGCACGGAGAAACTGTCGAAATCGTAGTTGATGCCCAGGGTCAGCAGTTCGAACAACTTCGTCGTCGGGCTGCGCCGGGGCGAATCGGAGCGTGCCTGACCGTTCGCGTCGTTCGGTTCTCTGGACAGCGAGAGCTCCGGCAGAAACGTGTGCTGACGCATTTTCATCGCCGATAACTCGAGGCGGTCGATGGGCTGCCAGCGCGCCATCAGCCGGAAGCCGTCCTGCTCGGTGGCGTTGACGTCGTCTTCGCCCAACTGGTACTCGTCGATCCAGCCGGCTGAGCGCCGCGATTGGCCGACCAAGCGCAAGGCCACCGTATCGCCCAAAGGCAGGTTGAAGGCGGCGCCAAAGACCCGGCCGGTACCGCCGGTTTCAACGTCTTCTCTGTGGGCGAACAGCTTGGCACCGAAGTTCTCGAAGTCCGGCTGGTTCGGAACGTAGCGGATCGCGCCGTTCAGCGCCGAGCCGCCGAACAGGGTGCCCTGCGGGCCCTTGAGGACTTCCACGGTCGCCAGGTCAAACGGGTTGGGGTCCATCGTCACTCGGGGCAGATACGGATCAACCAGCGGCACATCGCCAAACAGCACGCCGGTGGTGAGGGTGGTGCCGGCATCGCGAGCGACACCGCGGATCGTGACCGAGCGGGCATTCTGGCCGTCGTCGGTCAGCGTCACGCCGGGTGTCATCTTGATGATGTCGGTCAGGCCCTGAGCGCCGGCCTGTTCCAGCTCATCACCCATCAGCGCGATGATGGAGGCGGGAATCTCGCGGCTCGACTCCGCCCGCTTGGTGGCGGTCACGATCACCTCTTCAATGACCCGCCGCTCAGATGCCGCCTCCGCAGACTGCTCGTTAGGCGCTTGTGCCGCGACCAACGCGGTGAGGCTGCATAAGGGCAGCGCGATCATCCAGTGCCTGATGCCCGGACTGACCTTACATCGGCTACTACTCATTGGACTATTCCTCAAGTTTTTCTGTGTAGCGCTACATTCGTTTTCGGCTGCGCCCCCGGCTTTCAGCCGCTTGCGTGGCCGTGCTGCCGGATCATCCACTGCAACAGTCGACTGGACGACAGGACGACAGTATGGTCTGACATTGGTATAAGTCTTGTAGCTTACGATGAAACCATAGCGAAATGTGTTCTCAACTCATTTACCCTTCACCCAAAGTTCCTCAATACCCCACATGTAGGCTGTGGGTATAACCGTGAGGTGATCGTCGTTGGGAAAAATGCGGCTGTGCAAGGTCAATGAAGGATAGTTGCGCGAGGTCAGGCGTTCGGTCACCAGTGCCACGGTAGAAACAATTTCAGCGGCCGCCCACAACGGGTGGTACATCTCCGCTTCACCGGCACTGATAAAGACCTCGGCCGGCAGATCCTTGTTATTGGCGTGCCAGCGCTCTTCCATATCCAGCCAGGGCTGGTATGCCGCCGGGCTGCTGATAATGTACTTGGCGAAGCTCTCAGGATGATTGAACAGCACATAGAGGCCAAACTGCCCGCCACCGGAATGGCCTGCATAGGTGTGCCCCTTGGGGTCCATACGATATTGCTTTGCCAGTTTGGGCCGCAGTTGGTTCACCAGAAAATCGCGGAAGCCCTCCGCGCCCCCGACACCTGCATCAGCGAACCTCGGGTCCATTAGGGACAACTCCGGGATAAAGTCATAGGCGCGACGACGTCCAAATTCGCCCGCGGAAACGCCCGCTGGCGCGCCCACGGCTACCACGATCATGTCGACACGCAGCCCCATCGGGTTCACCAGTGCTGCCTGGGCGGTCTCCAGAGCATTGTCGGTGACCCAAAGGGTGGGATACGCCTTGTCGGCCATGTGGTAAGTGGGCGGCAGGTACACCCGCACCTCGTGGTCCCATTCCCAGCCTTCGGCCCGCTCCAGCATCGCGGGCTCTACCGTTCCCCGTGCCGGAACCTTTGCCATATAGGCCAGCACGGCAGCTTGATCCGCGGCGTTATCGGCGGTGGCATTCTCAGGATTCTCCGCAGCGCACCCGGCCTGGGCCAGCAGTGCGAGTGCCAATGTAGCGATAATCTTTTTCATAAATGCGATTCCTTGTTTTGCTATCACCATGCTATTTTCTCCTCTCAAAAGTTGAGACTGAGCAATCTGCATCACACCGGACTAGATCCGGTGTCTTCCCTCAATTATCCAAAAGCATCTTCTGCACATGCCATTCCAGCAGGGGCATGGGCAGCGCACCTGAACCTACCGCTGCGGCATGGAATTTTTTGATGTCAAAGTCATCGCCCAGGCGCTGCTCCATATCGCGGCGAATTTCCCAGATCTTTTCCAGACCCAATTTGTAAGCCAGCGACTGGGCGGGAATGCTGGTGGAGTAGCGGATGGTTTCACTGGCAATCTGTACATCGCTTTCAAAGGTGTTCTCGGCCATATACTGCATGGCCTGCTCGCGTGACCAGCCCAGTGCATTCATGCCGGTATCCACTACCAGACGTGCGGTGATAAAGCTGTTGAACAGCAGCCAGCCGTAGCGGTCGTAGGGGTCGGTCATAATGCCCATTTCATCGGCGAGGCTGGCGGCGTAGTTGGCCCAACCCTCGTTGAAGGCCGTAGTGAAGGTGCCGTGCTTGCGAAAATCCGGCAGGGCTTCATTTTCCTGCTGCAACGCCAAATGGAAGTGATGGCCCGGAACGGTCTCGTGGTAAGCAAGACCCTGGGTCCAGATCATATTGCGCTCATTCAGCTTGGAGCCGTTGTAGTAGTAATAACCGGTGGGCTCTTTTTTGCTGGGCGCGCCGTAGTAGCCAAAGGTCACGGTGGCCTCGGCCGCCGGGTTCAGACGCTTGAAGCCGTAAGGCGCTTTGGGTTTGAGTGAGAAGTAGTCGTCGATTTTTGGCTCAATCATCGCCATGTAGCGCTGGTAACGCTGCTCGACTTCCGCTGGCGTCTTGGCATAGAAACGCTCATCGGCCAGCAGCTTTTTCTTGAATGCCTGCTCGCTGCCGCCAAAACCCAGCTCTTTACGAATCGCCGCTTTCTGCGCCCGCAATGTCGCCATGTAATCGAGACCGCGCTGGTGGATCTCCTCCGGGCTCAGTTCCAGCGTCGTTTGACTTTTGATCAGATAGCGGTAGGCCGCATCACCACCCGGATACTGTGACAAGCCAACGCGCTCCGGCGCGGCGGCAATATAATCGTCGTTGAAAACAGCAATCAGGCTGTTCAAGGAAGGTAACAATTTAGTATCCAGCACCTGCTGCACTGAAGCCTTGAACTGTTCCTTCTCCGCAGAAGACAGGCCTTTCAAGCGCTCATCTGCAGGTGTCACCATGAGCGGCATGG
>JBFHCW010000131.1:0-6541 GCA_041585035.1 Litorivivens sp. | reverse complement strand
CCAGTATTTTTACAGTATCGACGCCTGGCACTACTTTATGGATCACTGCCAAAAGGCCGGCATCGACAAGCCGATTTACCCCGGTATTATGCCCATCACCAACTTCGCCAACCTCGCACGCTTCTCCCGCAATTGCGGTGCCGAGCTGCCGCGCTGGATGACCCAGAAGTTTGAAAGCTACGGTGATGACGCAGAAGCCAGTCGTGAATTTGGTGTTGAAGTCGTTACCCGCCTCAGCGAGCAATTGCTCGAGGCCGGCGCACCCGGACTGCACTTCTACACGATGAACACTGTAGATCCGACTCGTCAGATCTGGCAAAACCTCAAGCTGTGAATTGTTGCGCGCCCAGCGGGCGCGCTTTGCTATTTTTTCACACCCCCTTTCCTCTCAACACGTTACCCTGAACTCGCGACTTCCATACACCCTTGTCCATACACCTTTGTAAGGAGAAGCCATGTTTCAGATAAAGCCCGTGGGCCAGAATCGCATTGATATAGAGATGAGCGGCAAGATGGACAGTGCTGATATGCGCTCAGCGCTCGCCAATCTTGAAATGAAGTCTGGACATATCCAACACGGAAAAATGCTGTACTTCGTTCACGACTTCGACATGCCCACCGCAAGTGCCATGGGCGTCGAACTCAAACAGATTCCGCAACTGATTCGCACGTTGAAACATTTTGACAAGGCGGCTGTAGTGGCCGACAAAAACTGGATTCGCACATTGAGCGAAGTGGAAGGCGCCCTGTTTCCCGGGCTGGAAGTTAAAGCCTTTGAAACCGAGCGTGCCTCTGAAGCCGAAACCTGGCTCAGGCACTGAATGGGTCAACGCAGAGCGTTCAGGCTTGAACGCTCTGCGCAACGATCCGTACTAGAAGTTCCAGCTCACTTCCATACCGTAGGTACGTGGCTCACCCGCTATGAACTCGTCAAAGCCAAAGTTCGCTTGCAGGTTCAGTCCGTAGACGTGGTATTCCTCATCAGCCAGGTTTTTACCCCACAGTGAAACACTGTAGCTGCCATCATTGGCATACCAGCCCAAACGACCATTGACCAGCCAATAGGCGTCCTGCCGGATCTCGCCGTAACCGTACTGGTCATTGTAGGCGCTGTACCACTGATCATCCTGATAGTTGGCATTGGCGTTCACTGTCAGATAACCGTGATCCGTCAGCAACAGGTCGTAGTCTAGTGAGATGCTAGCATTGAGTTTCGGCGCGGAGATCAGCTCGTTGCCAGACAAATCCACCTGATCATTAGCATCGTCCAGAGTTTCGGTATTGGCCAGAGTCAGTTCGGAAAACTCGGTATCCAATGCGCCAATAGCCGCCTGCACCGTCAGGCGCTCGGTCACGCGGGCCCAGAGTTCCGCTTCTACACCTTTGATGCTAGAGGCGCCGGCATTTTCCAGAAAGTTGGAGATGCCGACCACGTTGATAAATTGCTGGTCGGTGTAGTCGTAGTAAAATGCTGCGGCGTTCAAGCGCATGCTGTTGTCCAGCAGGTCCGCTTTAAAGCCCACTTCGTACGCATCGATATATTCCGGCGCCGCGTAGGCTCCACCGTCGATTGTGCGGCTTACATAGTAAACCCCGCCATTAAAGCTGCCTGCGCGGTAGCCTTTGCTGTAGCTGGCGTAGACCATCCACTCTTCGCTGAGGCGGTAGTCGACACCCATTTTACCCGTCCACTCCTTTTCAGTGGATTCAAGCTCGGGTGCGGATGCTGTGGTAAATGGGCCATGGGTATAACCACCCGAGGTGGCCGCAGCCAGCGTCGAGGGATTAGACAGAATTGCCAGAGCAGATGCTGCATCCAGGCGAATCCAACCATTGTCGACACCGGTTGGGTTGCCGGGCACCCAGGTGCCGACACCGTTACCGTTATCGTCGTAACGGGACAAGTTCAGATAGGGCAGGGTGTTGGTATCGCGGGTATAGCGCAGACCAATATCGACCCCGAAATTCGCGGTGATATCGAAGCGCATTTGGGTGTAGGCAGCAGCGCTTTCTTTTTCAACTTCCATTCGGTGAATGATTTCACCCACATCAATCAGGTAAGGCGCATCACCCAGGGTATCGGGTTTCGCCAAGACTACGCGCGGATCAGGAAAATCCCGGAAGATATAGTAGGTGTTACGCATCGCCAGGTCTTCATAGCTGTAGTACAGACCGGCAATCACATTGAACATGCCTTCAAAAGCCGAGGTAAAACGCAAATCCTGACTGTAACTTTGCGAGTCCGAGGCCCACAGGATTTCCAGCAGTCCATTAGGGCCGCCGTCGGTGTCCTGCTCCTGATAGTAGTCGGCATCCAGATAGGAGGTCACGGAGGTCAGGGTATAGCTGTCCGCGTTGTAGTTCACCGTCAATACCGACAAATCGGTATCGGTGGTCAGCTCACCGGAAGCATTAGATTCCACCTGATGAAAGCCCAGCTCATCAGGGCGGTCGTAGCCGGTATAGTCAATGTTTTCGCCATCCGGGGTACGGGTACGCCCCTCACCCTTGGGCGCCGTACTGGTACCATCGTTGGTGGAAGCGGTGTATTTGAATACCGCATCCCAGCGATCGTTAATCAACCAGTTCAGCGCCAGCCTTCCTCCGCGGAAATCGGTCGCGGCACCGTCTTCGTCGGAGCCAAGAATTTCCATCCAGCCATCGCTTTCCTTGGCCTTGCCGGCCACCCGCGCGGCCAGCACGCCTGAGATCAGTTCTACGTCTGTACCTGCCTCAATAGTGCGCATATTGAAGTTGCCCGCGCCGACTTTCACGTAGCGTTTGCCTTCACCGTCGAAGCCCGGCGTACGGGTAATAATATTGATTGCACCGCCTGTGGTGTTCTTGCCGTACAGCGTGCCCTGCGGACCCCGCATAACTTCCAGCCGCGCCACATCAAAGAAACTGGCGCCATGACTGTAGGTCGGCCCTAGATAGGCTTCATCCACATACACACCAATCGGGCTGGCCTGGTTGGAACTGTAGTCCGACATGCTGACGCCGCGAATGGCAAAGATGGGCTGCACACTTCACCGTAGGCCCCGCTTACCTGCATATTGGGCACCTGCGCGCCCACATCAACGGCACTTTCAAAACCGAGTTTATCCAGCGAATCACCAGACAGGCCGGTCACTGCCACGGGAATATCCTGCGTGCTCTCACTGCGCTTCTGCGCCGTGACCAGCACCTCTTCCAATACCGGCGCCGCCTGCGAGACACCCGCCATCAAAGTCATCGCCGCCACCAGCGGGCGTAATGCACTTCGTCGATTCAACATCATGTTTTCCCCTGAGAAGACAGTGAACGGCCATGGCAACTGCCACAACCCAAAAAGGGCGCCGATGTTATCACGGGGAATGGAGAGAAATTGAGAATTCGCGCCATCCTGTGATGGCGCCTACAAAGGTGAGAGCTGCGTCTAACTGCACAGCTATTGAGCGATCACGCGATCAGTCAAATACCTTACCGGGGTTCATCACCCCTTTTGGATCAAACACCTGCCTGATCGCCTTCATGGCCGCAATCTCAGCCGCACTGCGGGTGTATTTCAGGTAGGGTTTTTTCAGCAGACCAACGCCGTGTTCCGCAGAAATGCTGCCGCCAAACCGTTTGACAATATCAAACACCTCGAGACTCACTTCGCTGCATTGCTCGAAGAAAGTGGTTTTATCGAGGCTGTCGGGCTTAAGGATATTCAGGTGCACATTGCCGTCGCCAATATGCCCAAACCAGATAATCTCGAAATCCGGGTAGCGGGCGTTAACCACACTTTCCACCGATTCGAGAAACTGGGGCACCTTGGAAATCACGGTGGAGATGTCATTCTTGTAAGGCGTCCAGCGAGAAATGGTCTCGGAAATATCCTCGCGCAAGCGCCACAGGTTTTTCATCTGTTCCAGTGACTGGCTCATTACACCGTCGACCACCCAGCCCTGCTCCACCGCCTCTTCAAACAGGGCCATGGCCTGCTCTTCCACCTGATCGTTCAGGCGTTCGAATTCCAGCAGGCAATAAAACGGGGTAGCACTTTCAAAGGGGCGAGCCAGCCCCTGATGCTCAACCACCTTTTGCAGAGCCTGCTCGGAGAAGAACTCAAAGGCCGTAAGGTCGATACCGGACTGAAAGCGGCTGAAGACCTTCATCAATGCATCAAAATCGGGCACGCCCAATACCAACGCGGTCAGATCAGTCGGCTGACGGGTCAGCTGAATGGTCGCTTCCACGACCACACCCAGCGTACCTTCAGCACCTATAAAAAGCTGACGCAGATCGTAACCCGCATTGTTTTTCAGCAGGCCGTTGTTCAGCTCCAGAAGCTCGCCCGTGCCGGTCACAACCTTGAGACCCGCCACCCAGTCACGGGTCATGCCGTAGCGAATCACCTTGATGCCGCCGGCGTTGGTGGAAATGTTGCCGCCAATCTGGGACGAGCCCGCCGAGGCGAAATCCACCGGGTAAAACAGCCCCTGCTCTTCGGCATAGTGCTGCAGTTGCTCGGTAATCACCCCGGCTTCACACACCACCGTGCGATCCACCGGGTCAAAGCCGCTGATAGCGTTCATGTAATCCAGCGCCAGCACCACTTCACCGTTGGCCGCTACTGCACCGCCGCTCAGGCCGGTCCGGCCACCGCTGGGGACAATGCCAAAATCCAGGTCATTGGCCCGGCGAATGACCGCCTGAACCTGTTCAATCGAGCGCGGAAAGACAATCGCCACCGGCGCCGGATCAACCGCACGGGTCCAATCACGGCCATAGGTCGCAAAATCCTCTTCCGAGACCCGAACATTGGCCTCACCAACAATCTCTTGTAGCTGGGAAACAATAACCCCGGCGCTCTCGCGGGACGCGGCTGAATTCATGGAGCTTATTACCTCAATAACAGGGTTCTAAAACGGCTTGAAATGGGCGATTCCGAAAGGGCGCTTATGGTACCATACGCGCCTTTTCCTGTACCGCTGGACACACCAAGACCCATGGCAAAGAAATCTCTCGACAAGGCCAAGATCAAGTTCCTGCTGCTGGAGGGCGTTCATCAGTCCGCCGTCTCCCTGCTGGAGAACGCCGGCTACACCAATATCGAGTACCACAAGAAGGCGCTCGAAGGCGACGAACTGCTGGACAGCATTAAAGATGCCCACTTTGTCGGCATTCGCTCACGCACCCAGCTGACCCGCGAGGTACTGGAAAACGCCCCCAAACTGAATGCTATCGGCTGTTTTTGCATCGGCACCAATCAGGTTGACCTGATGGCAGCACTGGAGCGCGGCGTAGCGGTATTCAACGCTCCCTACTCCAACACCCGCTCGGTGGCCGAACTGGTTCTTGCTGAGGCCATTCTTCTGCTGCGCGGTGTCGCAGAGAAGAGCGCTGCGGCCCATCGCGGCGAGTGGATGAAGTCCGCCACCGATTCCTATGAGATTCGCGGCAAAAAGCTCGGCATTATCGGTTACGGCTCCATTGGCATGCAGCTTTCGGTACTGGCCGAAGGCCTGGGTATGGAAGTGATGTTTGCCGACACCGTCAACAAGCTGCCGCTGGGGAACGCCACCCAGGTCAGCCTTAGCCAGCTACTCAGCACGGCGGATATCGTTAGCCTGCATGTGCCGGAAACCGCCTCCACCAAAAACATGATCGGCCCGAAAGAATTCGAGCAGATGAAAAAAGGCTCCATTCTGATCAATGCCTCGCGCGGCACCGTCGTGGACATCGACGCCCTGTGTGATGCCCTGCGCGAGAAACACCTGCTGGGTGCGGCCATCGATGTATTCCCGGTAGAGCCGAAAAGCAACAACGACGAATTTATCTCGCCCCTGCGAGAATTCGACAATGTTTTCCTGACGCCACATATCGGTGGGTCCACCATCGAAGCTCAGGAAAATATCGGCATGGAAGTGGCCGAGAAACTGGTGAAATACTCAGACAATGGCACCACCGTCACGTCGGTGAACTTCCCCGAGGTCGCGCTGCCCGCTCAGGACGGCCGCCACCGCCTGCTGCACGTCCACAAAAACGTGCCCGGCGTGATGAGCGCCATCAACCAAATCTTCTCGGAAAACGATATCAACATCTCCGGCCAGTACCTGCAGACCAATGAGTCTGTCGGCTATGTGGTGATTGATGTGGATCAGGCCTACAGCGAACTGGCCCTGAGCAAACTGAAAGAAGTGACCGGCACCCTGCGCTGCCGCGTACTGTTTTAAGTTATATGGCCAATGCAGTCACAAACCTCGCCGATCTCGTAGGTAAATCCTGCGTACTCGGCCTGAGTTACTACAACCCGGCCGGCGAGGTGCTGAACCAGCGCATGCTCGCCGCCCGGGTACACAGCGCCAGCGACGAAGGCATTGTATTGCGTCCGCTTCAGGATGAGCGTGACTTTACCTTGCCTCCGGAACTGAGCTGCTGGTTTATCGCCCCGCAAGGCAGCTTTACCGACAGCGAAGACCAGACCATCGACAACCCGGACTTTCTCGTGACCTGGGATGTACACCGTAAGAAGGAAGACGGTGACGAAGGCGAACACGAGTGGTGGGAGTGG
>JBFHCW010000130.1:0-6556 GCA_041585035.1 Litorivivens sp. | reverse complement strand
TAGGCGCGCAGCTTGGATTCGGGCACGTCATCGCCGACCACCTGTTGCAGGTACTGCAGGGCCTCGGCTTCGCTGTCGTCGAGGCCGCCGTGTTTCATGGAGGGGTTGTCCGGAATCCAGATCACACCGCCGGAGAGGGCGGTGGTACCGCCGAACTGATCGGTCTTTTCAATGAGCAAGGTTTTCAGGCCGGAGGCGGCGGCAACGACAGCTCCGGTCATGCCGGCAGCGCCGCTGCCAACCACGATAAAATCGTATTCGTCGTCCCAGGTAAAACGAGATTCGGCCATAACTGCAGTTTCCGCGCTTGCTTGCGTTGAGCATAGCAAGTGGCGAACAGCCGCAAATTACCACTCTGTCATTTGCTGGATTTACTGGCTGTCAGCCGGTGGGATGGGTTCGGGGCGCCCGAAAAAATAACCCTGAAAATAGTCGATACCGATTTCGCGGCAGGCCTCGGCGACCTCGGCGGTTTCAATGCCTTCGGCCAGGGTGGGAATACCCATATCCTTAACCAGGTTGTTGAGAGAGGCCAGCAGTCGGTATTTCGGGGTGTCGGGCGCAATGTTGGCAACCAGCCCGATATCAAACTTGAGCATATCCGGAGGTACCTCAACCAGTTCCTGCAGGCGAGCCTGACCCGAGCCAAAATCATCGTAGGCGAGGCGGATATTCATTTCGCGTAGCGCTGTTTTTAAGTCGGCCATCATTTTCAGGTCGGTGACGGCGCCTTCGTGAACCTCAAACACCAGGTTCAGACTGGGGTGTTTCTCCGTCAGGTGATGGAGGCCTCTCAGCAAGCGGTCCGGGTTGTGGCTTTCCTTGGGGTGGGAGTTGAAAAATAGAGGCGCGGTGATGCCCGCCGCTTCGGCCTGCTCGAAACTACGTTCGCGTAACAGCTCGCTCAGTTCCACTTCCATTTCCATCGCGTCTGCCAGCTTAAACATCTCATAGGGGCTGGTGCCGATAGTTGGGTGAGTGCCGCGCCCCAGAAGTTCATAGCCGTAAAACTCGCCGCTACTTGTGGTGATGACCTGACGAAAGCCGCATACCAATCGTTTGCTGAGCAGCTCGCCGAATTCGCGTGCTTGCGTCGGAAAATTTGAGGGTAAGGTACTGCTACCGACCATGGTTTGATCGCCAAAGAACTCGGTCGGTGTCTTTTCGCTGGTTCTGACCAGAAACTCCTGCTGGGCAAAGTGCAGGACATCGCCGTTGCTGATAATGGTGGCGGACGTGATGCGCTCGCGGTTAACGAAGGTGCCGTTGGTGCTGCCGAGATCGGTAAGAATGAAATCGCCGTTGTGTAGGGTGATTTCGGCGTGTACGCGGGAAGCTTGGGAATCGGAGAGGACCAGATCGCAATTGGGAAGTCGACCAACCTTTGCCGGGAAGTCCTTCAGGTCGACGCGACGCGGAGTCCGGTTCGTACCTTCGAAGCATTCAAGACAAAGGGACATGGTCACAGCGCATACGTGTCTTTTCGGGTGGCGTTTCTATTCAGGGCTACATAGCCGGCCATGGCAAACTCCTGTGCGGTTCCTGCCTAACCATAGCAAAACCTGCAGTGCTTGGCAGTGCCTTTCATGCGCAAGGAGTCGTCAACGGACCTTACGCTGTCTGCGTTTTGGGGCTTGGGTCCTGGGTAGACCACCAGATGCAAAACAGCAGGAACACCTGAACCAGCAGCCGTATCGACAAAAAGGCTTCTGATACATCGGGGAAGTCCTGCGGATTTAACCACATATGTACATTCACCGGCGTAACGACCAGTGTCAGAACGAACAGGCCAATACCCGCCCAGCGACGCAGTGGTGGGTAAAGCAGGGCAAAGGCCCCTAACAATTCGAATACACCGCTGATATAGACCGCGGGATAATGCCATGGCAGGTAGTCGGGCATGATGTTGGCAAAAAAGTCGGCGGCCAAAAAGTGGCCGAGACCACCGGCAAAAAACCAGAAAAAGACAAACAGCAGGGCGGCAGCCCGGAGTTTGGAGTGAGGCAGAATGGACATGTTAGCGTTTCCTGAAAGAGTGCCGCCACCATACCCTCTGCCGGCCATGGAAACTACGGGTCGGTCTGCCCCGGCCGGGTCGGATGAGGGTGTCTTGCTTTGCGCGGATGCCGCGAGCCAGTTATCGAGCAGGGCCACATTGCGCTGGTTTTTGCGCAGCACCACGTCAGCAAGGTCGCCGACAATGGGAATGCTGCCCACCACAAAGTCCAGCGCAATATTGCCGAGCAATCTTGCTTGCAGACGTTTGGGCGCCTTGAGTTTGTGACCTTGCCAGACAATGGTCAGAGAGAGCAGGGCGCTGAGCAGATCGCCGGCCAGGGGCAGAAGCCCCAGCAGGGAATCGATGCCGATGCGCCAGCGGGTAAAGGGGATGCCCCAGGCGCCGTCCAGCAATACGGCCAGCTGTCGCGCGCCGCGCAGCGGGTCATGGGGCTCGGCCGTCATTTCTTGGCGATGATGTAGACCGCATGAATGATGCCCGGCAGATAGCCCAGCAGGGTCAGCAGAATATTCAGCCAGAAGTGCTTGCCAAGACCAACCTGCAGGAACACGCCAAGCGGTGGCAGCAGCACGGCGAACAGAATACGAATCAGATCCATGGTGTTTCCTCTGTTGAATTTACGCTGATCAATGATGGTCAATTAGGCCGCATTTGCCCAGCAAAAAAACGTGAACTCTGCGCAAATCAGCGATAAACCGCGCAGGCTTTCACCAGATAGTCTGCCAGTGCCGACACGGCGGGCATCACGCCACGCCTGGAGGGCATCAGTAAAGAGACCTCCGCGTCACCGGCCGTCCACTCGGGTAGCAGGCGCACCAGCTCGCCCCGCTCCAGTTCGGGGCGGCACAGGTAGGCCGGCAAGGCGACAATGCCCAGCCCCTGAATGGCGGCTATTTTCAATGTTTCGATGTCATCGCTGCACAAGCGGGGCTGGAAGGGCACCACCGCGTCAACGCCCTGAGTACTGCGCAGTTGCCACTGGCCGCTGGCCGGCTTCCAGCCCAGTTTCAGACCGCCGTGTTGCATCAAGGCCTGCGGCGTTTCCGGGCAACCAAACTGGTCGACATAGCGCTGGCCGGCAAACAGGTGCCAGGGCGCGGGCATCAGGTGGCGCTGAACCAAATTGGAGTCGGGCAATGGTCCGGTGTGGGCTCGCACGGCCAGATCAATACCCGATTCCACCAGGTCCACGTGTTGGTTGGTGACCTGCTCGATCAAGGTCACTTTCGGGTGCTGGGCGAGAAATTCCAGAAAAAAATCCTGCAATACCCACTGGGCCATGGCTACCGAGCAGGTGATGCGCACCGGCCCGGCGAGGGTGGTGCTCTGGCGGTTGACGGTAGCCTCGGCCGCTTCCATTTCGTCCACCATGCTGCGAGCGTGCTGAAAAAAGGTCTGGCCGAGATCGGTGATGGCAAAGCGCCGTGAGGTGCGTTGCAGCAGCCGCACACCGAGGCGTTCTTCCAACTGCTGGATATGGCGACTCAACCGGGATTTGGGGATATCCAGGGCCCGTGCCGCCGGGGCGAAACCCCGGTGTTCCACCACGTACACAAAATAAAAATAATCATTGAGATCAATCATGGCCCCATCTTTATCGTTCTATTTATAGAACGCAAGTTGCTATTTCTGGTTATTTTCGGGGCTACCGTTCCGTTGATATGGTTGTTTCGTCGAAAACAGGAGGAAATCCCATGAGGGGTCAGGCACAGGCTGTAGATCATCAATCCCCGGCACTAGAACTGTCTGCGATCATCAAGGGCGTTGGCATGTCGAGCGGTTCGGGTTTTACCGCGCGCGGGTTTCGCGAACGGCAATTCGACGGGCTGATGGACCCGCTGATTATGGTGGATCACTTTGTCATGACCGAGCCAACGTTCGGTCCCCACCCCCACGCGGGCCTGTCGGCGGTATCGCTGTTATTTGAAGACAGTGAAGGGCGCTTTCACAACCGTGACTCGCTGGGCAACAACCTGGATCTTCTGCCGGGTGATCTTTACTGGTTAAAGGCTGCGCGTGGCGTGGTGCACGATGAGAAAACGCGCCCCGGCGCGCGCACCCACGGCCTGCAGTTCTTCGTAAATCTGCCTGCCCGCCATAAAAACGACGGGCCCGCCGCTTTGCACGTACCGGCCGCCAGAATGCCGCTGCTGGAGGGGGAAGGCTATCGTCTGCGCGTTGTGCTGGGTGAATTCGATGGTGTTGCAGGTGCCCGTCCGCCGAGCCTGCCTTTGACTCTGGTCGATGCCACGCTGTCGGCCGGTGCGGCCATAGACCACAGCCTGAAACCGGGCCTGAACACCTGGCTCTATGTAGCCGCCGGGGAGCTGACGTTGAGCGCGGGCGGTGTGAGCTGCACCCTGGTCGAGGGTGAGTCACTGGCGCTGCGCACTATCTCGCCGCAAGCGCTGAGTGTTTCCATTCACGCTGATCTAGATGCGCATGTCGTGCTGATCGAGGCCGAATCCTTGCGCGAGTGCTTCGTTCAGAAAGGCCCGTTTGTCATGAGCACCCTGGAAGATCTGGCGCGGGTCAATCGGGACTACGCCAACGGCCTGATGGGCGAGCTGCAGTAAAACAATTCACTACCCTGACACATTGATTGCACTAGGAGAAACACCATGAAAATACTCGCGATCCCTGCCAGTAACAGTCGCAAATCCATCAACCGCCAGCTGCTGAACTACGCGGCCAGCCTGCTGCCCGATGACACCGTGGAACTGCTGGATATCAATGACTACCCGCTGCCTATCTACAGCGAAGATATTGAGGCCGAGGCAGGAGTGCCGCAGCCGGCCCGGGACTTTCTCGGCAAAATCGCCGCGGCGGATGCGCTGTTGATTTCCTACGCTGAGCACAACGGAGGCTATGCCGTAGCCTACAAAAACCTGTTTGACTGGGCGTCGCGCGCTGATCGCAATGTCTATCAGCACAAGCCCATTGTCATGTTGGCAGCATCACCTGGCCCGGGTGGGGCGAGCAGTGTGCTTGGCAGTGCGGTCAATTCCGCCCACTTTTTCAGTGGTGAGGTACTAGCCTCGCTTTCGGTGCCAAGTTTTTACGAGCATTTTGATGCACAAGGCGGAAAGCTTATTGACGGCGAGCTCGATGCCCGCCTGCGCGAAGCGCTGGAGCATTTGCTTCCCGTCGAGGTGGCATAGGCGCGTGCAACGCGCGGAGGTGATCGATGCTGGTGCCAGGTTTTCTGACACGCGGGGCGCCGCGTGTCAGAAGCCTTGATCAGTGACTGTTGCGGGTAATCTTGTCGAGATAGCCCATGGCAAAGGCCGAGGCCACGAAGGTGAGATGGATAATGACATACCACTTCAGATAGGTGGGTGAAGTCTGTTCTGTATTGACGAACACTTTCAGCAAGTGAATGGACGAAATGGCCACAATGGACGCCGCCACTTTGTTCTTAAGCGTGCCGGAATCCACCTTGCCCAACCAACTCAGTTTTTCCTTGTCTTCGCTGATATCCAGTTGTGACACAAAGTTTTCATAGCCACTGAACATCACCATGACCAGCAGGCCGCCTACCAGCGCCATATCCACCAGTGAGAGTACCAGTAGCACGAGATCGGCTTCTTTCATCTCAAAGATCAGTGGCAGATAGTGAAAGATTTCCTGAAAGAATTTCAGGCCCAGCATAAACAGCGCCAGGCTCAGGCCAATGTAGATGGGCGCCAGAATCCAGCGCGTTCCGTACATCAGGTTTTCGACAAAGCGTTCCAAAACAGGTCTCCGACAAGTCATTCGAATGAGGGCGGATTATACCGGGTAATCAGAGAATTCTGGACGCCAGATTTGTCTGAACAGGCTCGGGTTAGGCTGTGGCGGGTAGGTAGGGCAGCACCCCGAGATACACGGCCAGAAAATGGCAGGCACTGCCGCCAATCACAAACAGGTGCCAGATGGCGTGATTGAATGGGATCCGCTTGTTCAGGTAGAACGCCACACCCAGTGTGTACACCACGCCGCCCGCAATCAATAGGTTGAGCGCCTCGGCCGGTAGGGAAACGGTCAGCGGACCGGCGACAAGCAATGCCAGCCAGCCCATCACCAGGTAAATGATCACGCGCAGGGCCTTGAGGCGATGCCCCCACACCAGCTTCAGAATGATGCCCGCGACAGCCAGCGCCCAGATCACCGCAAACAGCAACCAGCCAGAACCACTGCGCAGATTGACCAGCAGGAAGGGGGTGTAGCTCCCGGCGATCAGCAGGTATATCGCGCAGTGATCCAGCATCTTGAACACCTGCTTGAGGGCTGGGCGGCGAAAGCTGTGGTAGAGGGTTGAGCTGAGGTAGAGCAGTGTCAGGCTGCCACCGAAAATGCTGAAACTGACCAGCTTCCAGATATCGCCTTCGGGAATGGCCATTCTCAGCAGGACAATGGTACCCGCCAGGCTCAGGATGGCCCCCAGTCCGTGACTGAGGCTGTTGGCCAGGTCTTCGGCGGGGCTGTAGCTGTCGGCCAGCGATGCGTTCGGTAAGGTGGTGTTATTCATGCCGCTATAGTGGCACAGCTCAACCC